>RXIE01000057.1 GCA_004212135.1 Candidatus Methanophagales archaeon ANME-1-THS
GGTGTCATAGGAGGCAACAAAGCGATTATGGAACTGTTAGCACCGCTCGGACCGGTCTATCACGCGGGTACCTTTAGTGGTAATCCGGTCTCTATGACGGCCGGACTGAAGACGATAGAGCTAATAGAGCGGTATCGGGTGCCCGAGCGAATTAATACGTATGGTGACCGGCTGAGGGGCGCATTACGCGAACTAGTGCGAGATTCTGGCGTTGCGGCCTCTGTTTCTGGTGTGGGCTCGATGTTCCAGATCTTCTTCACTGCGGACGGTCGGAGGGTCCGGAATTACGCCGACGCGTTAGGATGTGATAAAAAGAGGTATATGCGGTTATTCCATGCTATGCTCTCCTCCGGTATATTCTTGCCACCCTCACCGTTTGAGACGAATTTCATCAGTTTCGCGCATACAGAAGAGGAGATAGAGAGAACGATAGAGGCATTTAAGCATAACCTCACTAAAAGTTAGAAGTTCATGAGATGATCATAGGGACAAGGGGGAGCAAACTGGCACTGGTGCAGACTGAGAAGGTAGGTGAGCAGTTGAGACAGCTGGGATACGAATGCACAATACAAACGGTGAGGAGCTTAGGCGATATCCTGAGTGAACGAGCGTTATATAATATGCCTTCGGAGGGTGCTTTTGTTAAACAACTCGACAGGCTCCTCTTAGCCGGTACGATTGATATCGCGGTGCATAGTATGAAAGATATACCACTGGCGAGAGATGAATCGTTGGAGACCTCCGCGGTATTGCCCCGGGATTCTCCTTATGACGTGCTGGTCTCGCGGTACCGGTTGGATACCATGCCCGATGGCGCTGAGATAGGGACCTCGAGTGTCAGGAGGAAATTTCAAGTTTTGAATTATCTGGGAAAGAAATAGATTACCGTAAAGATCAAGGACATCCGGGGCAATGTGGACACGCGGCTCAGGAAGTTGAAGAGCGGCGAGTATGATGGCGTGATTCTTGCGGAAGCTGGGCTTGAGAGGTTGAATGTGGAGATACCCTATGAACTGCTTGATCAGAGTCCTTTTGTGCCTTCACCTGGCCAGGGGATAATTGCGGTCGTTTCGCGAAGAGGTTCTGAGGAGAGTGAGATCTTAAAGCGGATAGACGATGCGGAAACGAGGGTGGAAGCAGAGGTGGAGCGAGAGGTATTAAAAGCGATCGGCGGGGGCTGTTCGCTCCCCGTGGGGGTGCATGCATCTTGTAGAGGTAAAAAGGTGGACTTAACGGTTTATATCGGATCGACGGCTGAGAACTTCCTCTTCCAAAAGATTCAAGTTGATAAAGAGCACTCGTTGGAAGAGGCACGAACGTTTATCTCAGAACTGCTCGCAGCTCATCCGAGCCTCCTGAGGACGAGCGATTGTTCTGACAACTTCGGTGAGCCACTCACACGGCAATAAACACCCCGTCCTTCTCCGTCTTCACGAGCTCGACTTCGAGCGAGGGCATCCTACCCCTGAGTTCTTCCGGTTTCAGCCCGATCAGTCTGGCTATTTCTTTCCCGTGCTCAGGTACCGAGAACCCGGAAGAGAGCACCACCATTTCGAACTCCTCTTCCTTCTCTTCCCTCCCCTTCCCTTCCTTACCCCCTTCGATCGTATAGGCCACCCTCAGATTTCTCGTCTCGGCCACTTCGATAATCCTCAGTGCGCCTATGGTCAGAGCCGGGATATCACCGGTATCTTCATAGATCCGCTTTGCAAAGATCGAGGCATCAATCCCTCTTTCATTCGCGCTCTTTGCTTCCTCCACGAGATACCGAAAGGCAAATGGTGCGTATGCATCTTCCTCCTCCTGTATAAACGCTATCTTCCTCGGAATATCACCATCATACGGCCTCAGTATGAGCCCGCCATACGGCCCCGACTCACTCAGCAGACGTTCGAACTCCATTTGCGTGAGCACGTTCTGATACAGGTACTCGCGCTTCGGCACCTTCTCCTCGAGCTCCACCACGAAGATGATCTGGTCTACCTTCAGGTCCATTTGCTCCTCGATCTGGTTATATTCGATCGCATCTTTGGGACAGATCTCCGCGCAGATGCCGCAGCCGATACACTTCCGACAGCTCAAACATCGATTTGCCTCTTCAATTGCCATTGCCTCGTCGTAGCCGAGCTCCACCTCATCAAACGTTTTTATTCGCTCTGCTACCCGATGTTCAGGCATCTTCACCCGTTCGTGCTGCTCGAGCGCCTTCAGGGGGAAATAATCCTTTGAGAGTTTGAGTTTCTCACGCTCCTCGTACTCCGCTAAGTTCAGTTCTGACGCCACTTTGAAATCCGGTCCTTTTTCTCCACTTAGATACTCGTGGATCGCCAGTGCGGCCCTCTTCCCCGCTGCGATCGCCTCTATTACGGTTGCCGGGCCTGATGCCGCATCACCACCGGCAAATATGCCTTCTACCGAGGTTTTGCAGCACTCTGAGGTACTTATCTGTCTCCCTTTTGGTGTTTCTACCCCGCAGCCCTCGAGGAACCTCAAATCTGATACTTGACCGATGGCTGGTATCACGGTATCCACATCGATGCTGAACTCAGATCCTTTGACCGGCACCGGACTCCTCCTCCCGGTTTCGTCAGGTGGACCCAGCTCCATGCGGACGCATTCCAGCTTTTCGACCCTGTTCGTACCCAAAATCTTCGTGGGATTAGCCAGAAAGATGATTTGTATGCCTTCGGCCTCCAGTGCTTCCAGTTCCTCCTTCGAGGCTGGCATCTCCGCTCTCGAACGGCGATACACAATAAAAACGTCTGATCCCAATCGCAATGCGCATCGTGCGGCATCGATCGCGACATTCCCGCCACCGACGACCGCAACTCGTTTCCCTATCTTCACCGCTTTCCCCAACCCGATATCGCGGAGGAACTCCACACCGGGTATAACACCCTCAAGATCTTCACCCGGAATCCGCAATTTCATGCTCCCCTGAGCACCAACCGAGATAAAGACCGCGTCGTACGTCGTCCGGAGCGCCTCGAATTTATCCTTCGTAATCTCCTCATTTGTCCTGATCTCCACTCCGAGAGCCTTTATACACTCTATCTCGCGTTCCAGAACCGGTCGCGGCAATCTATAGCGGGGAATGCAGGCAGCCATCATCCCACCTGCCACCGGGAGCTTCTCAAAGACGGTCACGGCATACCCGAGCAGTTTCAAATCGTGCGCAGCCGTGAGCCCCGCAGGTCCCGCACCAATTATCGCGACCTTCTTACCCCGGGTTGAAGGGACCGGCTCGGGCTTCAACGCTTCGCCCTGCTCATACACGTAATCCGCGATGAACCGTTTCAGTCTCGCAATCGAAATGGGCTCGTCCACCAGGCTCCGCTTGCAGCGATCCTCGCAGAGATGCATGCACACCCTGCCCAGTACACCCGGGAAAGGAACCTTCTCGCGTACAAGTTCATACGCCTCCCTGAATTTGCCGTCTGCAATCAACCCCACATAGCCTCTGACATCGAGGCCGACCGGGCATGTTGCCTGGCAGAAGGGCGTCTCGCGCTCAATCGCATACGAAAGAGCTTCCTCAGGCGCATATACCGCGTTCCGGGTGACAAGCCATTCGTTGCACCTGTCCGGCGGTTTAACCGGGCAGATCTTCCAGCACTCGCCGCATGAATCACACCTGGTCTCGTCAATTCTGATTGGTTTCTTGCGAATCGAGACGGCAAAGCCGTGATCATCCTTGTTGATTCGCTCAATTGTCGAATTGGTGAATACCTGAACCTTCTCATGCTCCTTGAGCCGCTGGATGAGCGGGGACAGGATATCACCGGGTGGTTTACCCTCGACTGCGTGGAGCCGGGCAAACAGCCCCCCGAGGTTCGGCGTACTGACCACGAAATAAACCGCATCATCAGTAGCCGCTCGATCTAAAACCGCCTTTATGCCTGCATAGCCCCCACCGATCACCAGGACGCTCATTCGATCACTCCCCCTTCACCGCGCTTTTGCGCGATATACACGGGTGTATGATCCCGTAGTTCATGCAGAGCAACTAATTCAGACCGTTTCAAGTCCATAATGTGCCGCAAGACGATGTTCGGTTTCAAATTGAGCTCGGACGCGATCTCTTTGACCGATTTAGGCGCCTTTAACTTCACAAGGATCCGCTTCGCTTCGTATTCCTCCCGTACCATATCAGCTAACAGCCGATCCAGCTCGTGCCGTGTAAAAACCTCGCCATACTTATTGCCCATCTCCAGCAGTTCCCTTGCCTTCGTTGCTACTATTCTCAGCCGATAATCAGCCGCTGCCAGACATGCTGCCTCCAGCGCCTCAGGTTCAAAGCGAACAGGACCAAAGGCTTTGATCTCCTCCGAAAACTCTTTCATGACCTTCGAAAATCGTTCGCCCTCACTCGCACTGACCCATTCTAATCGTAACCGTTTGGGCTCGACGCCGGCCTCCTTGAGCAGCCGCCGCGTCACCTCGATCTTCTTCTCCGCGTAATAATTACCCTGCAGGTAATGGCAATCGCCCGGATGACAGCCACCCACAAAAACACCATCTGCTCCGTAGAGGAAGGCATCCAAAATGATGACCGGATCCACCCGCCCACTGCACATCACGCGTATGATCCTTATGGTCGGTGGATATTGAAATCGAGAAACGCCTGCGAGATCCGCGCCCGCATAACAGCACCAGTTGCAGAGAAAGCCCACGATCTTCACGTCTTCCATCAGGATATCACCTCGCCCCGGTCGTCACCGCAGCCCGTTCTTGTGCGATCAGTTGATCGTCAGAGAAATGATACATTTTTATCGCCCGTTTGACGCAACTCGAGCCGCAGGTGCCGCAACCTTTGCATTTCACACCGGTAACCCGAGCTCTTTTTTTACCCTCGTCCACCTCGACCACTTCGATTGCACCATACGGGCAGACCGATTCGCATATTCCGCAGCCGACACAGAGCTCTTCGTTCACCGCTGAGGTGATGGGCTCCGAACGTACATACCCCTTTGCCAGCGGAATTGTTGCCCGGCTCGCGGCTGCATAGCCCTGCGCGATGCTCTCTCCGATGTCCTTCGGGCCATGCGCAGTTCCGCAGAGGAATATACCGTCGGTCGCGAAATCAACCGGGCGGAGTTTTACATGCGCTTCGAAGAAGAACTTGTCCTGACCCAGGGGAACCTTGAGCAGCTTTGATAAGTGCAGTGCATCGGGATTCTGGATAAGCGGCACGGATAAGACCACCAGATCGGCTTCAATCGAGATATCCAGGTTCAGCCGCTCATGGAAAATATCCACTATACGTTTGCCATCCGTTTTCCGCACCTTCGGTCTCTGTTCCAGTGGGAACCTCAGGAATCTGACCCCAGCGGCCCTCGCAGCGCGGTAATATAACTCGTACTCCTCACCGTAGGCCTGGAGTTCATTATGCGCGATGAAGACGTTCACCTCGGGATGCGCTTCCTTGATCAATTTCGCATTCTTGATCGCATTCATACAGCAGATCTTGGAACAGTACCCGAGCACCTCGCCACGCGCACCGACGCACTGGATCATCACCACGTTCTTGATCGCAGCCCAGTTCAAATCACCCTTCTTGAGCTTCTCTTCGAGCTGTAACTGGGTAATTACCTGCTCGCCATCGTATTCATACAAACCCACGGGTTCAAATTCCCTGGCTCCGGTCGCCACGATGATAACGCCCGCGTCGATAGCGTGCTCGACCCCAGCCTCATCCACAATGACCTTGAACTTACCCACATAGCCCTCGACCTCTTTCACCGTCGAAGAGAGATGCAGGGTAATTCGTTCATGCTCGTTGACCGCTTTTATGCGCTGCTCTAAGAACTCGTCCGCGAGCTCATCGGTCGGATAGAGCTTGTAAAGCTTCCTGAGCAGCCCCCCTGGTTCGCGTTCCTTCTCGATCAGATGCACGGAGAACCCGCTCCTCGCTAAACTGAGTGCCGCAGTCATACCGCTGATGCCCGCTCCGATCACCACTGCGGTCGGTAGCACCTCCGAGGTCAACTCCTCGAGTGGTTCAAGCAGGGCAGCTTTTGCCACACCCATCCGGACAAGGTCCTTTGCCTTCTCAGTTGCACGTTCAGGCTCATGCATGTGCACCCACGAGCACTGGTCACGGATGTTCACGAACTCAAACAGGTACGGATTCAAGCCTGCTTCCTTACAGGTCGCTCGGAAGAGCGGTTCATGCGTTCGCGGTGTACAACTGGCAACGACGACCCTGTTGAGGTTATACTTCTTGATTGCGGATTTTATGGCTTCCAGGCCCTCGGATGAGCAGGTATATAAATTGCGTTCCGCATGTACCACATGATCGAGCGTCGATGCGTAGTCCACGACCGCGGGTACATCCACAACGCCCCCAATGTTAATGCCACAATGGCAGATGAATACGCCAATCCTGATCTCTTCAGTCATACAGAACTCCCTCGTTCGATCGTTCTTTGGAAATCCCACATTACAAT
>RXIE01000058.1 GCA_004212135.1 Candidatus Methanophagales archaeon ANME-1-THS
GCTTCCCCGTAACCACGCAGCTTGACGATCTGCGAGGGCACGGTGCACTCCACTATACCGTTCCTTATCTCTTCCACCCTCGTTTGAGCTTCATCAGCCATTGATAGTTCGAGTACGACCATTGTCAGTCCAAGCATATCTTCTTTGTATCGTTCAAATGCACCCTTCAGGAGCTCGGTCAATCGCTCAATCACACTTTTCAATGCGTTAGCTGCGTTTTCATAATCCCCATGCTCCAGACTATGCTCGATAAGTTTGATATCAGTCCTGATTCTGGAGGTATCGGCATCTGCAAGCTCTCTCCCTGCCACTTCTAAACCATGTGCATCCCGCAAACAGATTCTCAGCGTTTCGTCCATGATCGAAGCAACCTCGTTGAGAAAAACGGAGAGCTCAAGTGAATCCACCGTAATACCTTCTGCCTCTCGTAGCTTTGATTCGAGCCGCTCTATCTGAGCTCGTATAGTTTCATAGCCTGCAGTTTCAAGCTCTTTGATACGTGCCCGGTAATCCCTGCATTTATCCATCATCCGCGCATAAAGGACGACCTCATGCCGCTCTTTTATGCCCTCGAAGAGCTTAGTCACCCATTCAACATCCGCGAACACGACTTTTCTGAGCTTCGCTTTGTTCAGCTTTAGCCTTCCATTGACTTCGCATCCCAGCTCTAATAACGCTTCTTTTACCTTCTCCAACTCGTTCCTGATCTCCCTGGTGCTGATTGCATATTTATTTTCAAAATCGTACAAAATACGCATCTGCTCGATATACCGAGTCGCAAGTCGCATGATGTCCCGCTCCATCACCCGCTCCTTTATACTCCTTTTTCTTACAGTAACGAGGTATCGCACTAAAAACGAGACCCCAATCATCACCGGGATGAACAGAAGTATAACAGTGATTGCAAAGTCAGACCCGGTATTGAACAGAATGAAGATCCCGAGCGCGATTAATCCTAAAAAAGCAAGTGGTACAAATATCCTATACCCCTTCATAGGCAAGCCCCCTTAATTCACGTAATCGTTCCAACTGGTCAAGTTTATACGTGAATAGATTGGTTATCGCGGCTATGTTCCGCTTTGAGCGGTATACAGCCAGGCGGCACTCCTTTGCATGCGAGCGCATGAACTCCTCCACCTGCTCCCGATCCACACTCCGGGTCTTGATATAATATTCCGGGACTTGCAGAAAGGATACGCTCTTCTCACAGCCGAGTGGTGCCTCAGAAATGCTGAACTTCTCTAACGATACCCGAAGCAGTGTTCCAAGATCAAGCGGTTTGTGCCTCATAAACGGGAAGATATAACCCCACAACCCCTTGGTGAGCTCCGAGGCCCTTGATACCGCTGCATATCCCGGCCCGTCCTCGAACGACAATGCGTTTACCACATCAGCGATCTTCAGGGACGATTGTGCCTCCTCGGGTGACGGACCGAATGGAGAGACCCCCAGAAGGACGTCCGCGATGCACGATGCGATATACCGGTTATAGCTCGGATAATAATCTTCGAAATTGGGAAGGTGCGCGATCCGCTGGTTATCGACGAGTATAAAAGAGTTTGCATGCTCTTTGAGCTTTTCCATTGCATAATATACATTCTTCAGATTCACGCTTTTCTCCCTTCTACTCGCGGGCAGAATACCAACAAGGATTATTTTTATGGCTCGCCCTGCCAGTAGTTCAGCTATAAAGGGCGAGATATTGTCAGTACTGAGATCTGAGAATAAAAAAGCGACCTCAACGCCCTTTATTTCAGTTATGGTAGCCTCTATAGTACCTTCCTTCGCTCGTTCTGGACCGGTCTTGAGCACAACTGGCTTGAGCCTTCGTACCGCCTTATAATCCAGTAAAGCATCGGCAATCGCTTCTCCTGCGTTTCCTATTCCGGTGAATAGGTAGGTCATAATAGTCCTTTAAAAAAAGTTATAGTCCACCGTGCTTAATATCTTTTGATGAAAAACCACAATGTGGTCATTTTGATGGCAGTAACGCTTATCATAATCATACTCAACACGCTGCCCTTCTCAATACCTATAAGAGGATCTGCCGAGTTGAAGAGGGAGATACTCGAAGATCTCATATCCGTGGATAAGCCTGAACTATTTGACGAGTATGGAGAGTTATATCTCGCCAAGGAGAAGAGCCAGGCGGTGATACAGGGTATGGAAGGCTGGCAGGTGACCACGAATACAAAGGAGTGGGTGGATCTCCTCCTCGAACTTATTGCTGATTTTGAAGAGATGGTGGAGTTAAGCAAAAGTTCAGCACCTTCGGACCATCTGGAAGCGCTGGCAATCGCCGAGAGCATAAATTCGACCCTCATAAAGATCAGCCACTATGAGACGGCAAAGGAAAATGAGATCCCGATGCTCGCCGAGCCTGCGCTGAAGCGATTTTACCGGAGCGAGGGTATATTCTTTGAGAATCTTTCGAGGAACGAGCAAGAGACGCGGGTGAAGATCGAATATGAGAAGATCAGTTCGAGTTCCTATAAAGAAGGTGGACTTTATACGATACGCGATGCGAGCAGGATGGAGTTCGAGGCGAGAAAGGACGAATGGATCTATACGCGGGATATGGACCGGGCGTCCGAATACCTGAACGCGACGCGGTTACACCTTGAGCATGCACGAAATCCCGCATCAGGTTTCTTCGGCTCCGCGCTCATGGAGATCATAAAAGCGAAGGATTCATTTGAAGCGGCGACGAGCATATATGCGAAACATAAAGATAGAGAATTGCAGAATGTAGCAGGGATTCAAGCGGATATAAGAGCTGTTTATCTCAAATTGATGCTTGAAACGCTTAAGGTTATTGGCATTTATCTTCTCATCCTCTCATTCTTTACGTTCATAATCTGGCGAGATTTCAATAGATGGAGTGGGGATCTGGATGACACGAGACTGGGTGAAGAACTTATTGTTTGAGATTGTAATTGGAACGGTGACATGCGTTGCTCTTTTGAACTGTGTGGGAACAGTTGAGGCAGCGGATTTACGCGTAGATCCTTCCTCGATAGCGGTAAGCTTCGCATTCAATCAACCAAAGGATAGCGCATATTATGAAGCACAGCGTACAGTCACAATCCAGAATATCAAGCCGAATGCTACGGTCAGTGGTAGTATAAGTTCTATAAGCGGCGATATCAGCATTACACCAAGTCCTAGTTCTTTTTCCCTCCTAGGTGGAGCGTCTTCCCCGGTGATTTTAACGATTGTAGCACTTCCATCTGCTTCGGAGGACGTGCATACCTTTCCGATAACAGTAGGGGATGTGAGCATCACCGTCACGGTAACAATAATCTATTATGCGAAGATCGAAGTATCTCCCTCTTCAATCGATTTTGGTGTAATTCATCGTACTGACAACCCATCGAGGACCGTTAGAATGAGTGAGCAATATGGGTATAAAGCGGTTACGGTAAACCTTTATCGAAGCGGAAATAGCTGGGTTACAGGTCCGAGTAGTATCCAGATTCCAGCGGGAGAATCCCGTGATGTCACCGTTCAGCTTACCCCGGGATATCCCGATCGGAACGAATATTCCTGGACCTTTTCCTTGTCCACCACGGCAAGCAATACTGAAATAACTCCACGCTCGATCTCTATCAAGGTGTATATCTTACTGCCGCCGAAGCTTGGCAGACTGTATGACGAAGAGTTAGAACTGAAGTTTGATAAGCCAAAGGGAACCGTCTCGACCTATACCCGATATATTGAGGTGGGCATAAGCAACATAGGTGACGAGACACTGTATTTTACGAGCACGTTCACCGCATATACCAGCGGAGTATCGATCCGGATAGTTAATCCGACCGGATCGGTCTCGGGGAAGAGCAGTACAGACCTTAGACTTCAAATCGTTGCACCCTATGATGCTCCCGAAGGCACCTACCGGGGGAGAGTGGATATAAAAGCTGGAGAAGCGGGCAGTGGGAGTGTGGACATAACGGTCGTGCTAAAATGGCCGGTTGATTTCAGTATCTCGCCCTCTTCTATTGATTTTGGCGCTCTCGAGTTGAAAGAGCTCGAATATGAGAAGCGGGAGGTGATTATAACCCTCACTGAGCTCTATTTATACAAACCGGTACGAAATTTACGCCTCTCTAAAAGTGGTGAATCAGGAAACTGGCTCAAAGAGGAGCGTGATTTCGTTGAAATCTCGCCAGGCGAGTCGGGAAACATTACGATCAGGATAGAACCCGGCTTAGAAGCTGTGCCCAAGGATTATCTGTGGCTGTATGCGCTCAGTGCATCTGAGATAGGGGCAAAGCGGATGGAGGTTCGGGCAAAGATCGTGCCACTTGATATCACGCGCATGATCGAACGTTTTCGGGCATACGAGAGGACACCGCTCTCCACCAAGTATCCATCCTCACAATCGATAATTGCCGAAGGAGTAGCGATGCTGGACGTTATTGAGAGCAGTGAAATAGGGGCTGGGGACTGGGAGAAGACCACGGTCTTGCTCAAGGGCACGCTCTCGCTCCTCTCATCGCTGAATCAGGGTATTATATCGAGCGAAGAAGAGAACTACGGAAAGGCGGTGGAAAGCTTAATGGCCGCCTCTGTATCCGCATCCACGGTACAATCGAACTCGGATCTCAATAACAAGGATATAGCGGGATTTGCACGGGCTCTTGCGGCGCATGCGGATACCACGACACGGGAGGTCTTGATGGACGAGGCGAAGCTGCTCGAATTGCGTGGATGGACGATAAAGAAGGCGGTGGAGTACGCACTCGCAATGAATGATCTGAGCGGCTTGCAAACAGACGAAAATGTGCTTGAATCTGCGGTTTCCTATCAATATGCCGCGATTCTCTATGGACTGCTCGACGAGAAAGAGAAGAGGTTGGAGAATGTCTATGAGGAGTCCGTGCTCATGGATAAACATGATGATCTGGTAAGTGATGCAACAGACCTCCGGATTAAGGCAGAGCACCTGGTAGCAACGAGCAAGGAGAACGATCTGAGTAGAATAGGGGGCTGGTATCTCCTGGTCAATCCTTATACCTACGATATGTTCTCGGCGCGGTACAAAACGGCGGAACAGTACCTTAAGGATGCCGCAATGAAGTACAAGATCGCAGGTGAGCTGCTTTTGCAGACTCAAACACAGGAGGATTTACGGAATCTAAAAGCCGAACGGAGCGTGATACTCCTGTTCTTCATCAGTGCATGCATTGTGTATAGTCTACTTTTTCTCTCCGCGATACGCCAGATTATGGGAGGCACGATGGCGTATCTCCGGGATATGGATGAGCGCGAGGTGGGAGATATACTGGTCAGGTAGCAATTTCGGCGCGATAAGAGCAACCCGCAGGTTCGAGACCGTTACGTAGAACGACACTGTTCAGGTGTGTCACGATACTCAAAGCCTCCAGCTCAGTATAAGCAGGCTTATGCAGCTTTAAGATATGAAAAAACAATCAGAAGAGAGAAGGGGAGAGGAGCATACATGGAGATAAAGGACCTGTTAGAGATCTCAGCCGAGATACGAGATGCGGTACGACGCTATATCGCGGACACTGCGGACCCGGGCGAGATTATAAGAAGAAGGGAACGCGACGTGACGCGAAGAATCGACCTCTTTGCGGAAGAAGCGCTGGAGCATGCCCTGGCGAGCCGTAACCGTTGTGCGAGGATCATATCAGAGGAATTGGGCGACCGTGTAGCTCCTGAGGGCGGTGAACCGGAGTTCACGCTCATCTTTGACCCGATTGATGGCTCGACGAATGCGATTCTTGGCATCCCCTTCTTCTGCTCCTCGATTGCATATTCACCGAAGCTCGAGCAGGTTACGTTTGATGATCTCGAGGCGAGTGTCGTTGCGACCATCTATGGAAAGACGTACTATGCGGTTAAGGGTGAGCATGCCTATGCAGATGGCAAGAAGCTCCCGCGAGCTATAACGGGCAAGACCAAACGTGTTTTCTCGATTTATACCTATGGGGCGGATCGAATACCCGAGGGTGTGCTGCGGTTTCAGGAGGGTGGTAAGAATCTGCTCATTCGGGTGCTCGGCAGCATCGCACTCGAGCTCTGCCTGGTTGCCGAAGGTGTGCTGGATGCAGTAATCGATGTACGAGACTTGATAAACGGCTATGACATCGCCGGTGGCTTGCTCATTGTGAAAGAAGCGGGCGGCGTAATCACGGATCTGCAGGGTAAGGAGTTTGGTACCGAGGTGGGAGAGACGCACACGATATCACTGATCGCGGCGTTGGAGCCGGGGATTTACAACCAGATGCGTGGTCTGATGGGGTAACATGCGGATAGCGATCTTAAAGAGGGACAAGTGTCAGCCGAAGAAGTGCGCGCTGGAATGCATGAAATACTGCCCGATGGTGCAAA
>RXIE01000059.1 GCA_004212135.1 Candidatus Methanophagales archaeon ANME-1-THS
TGATGCAGCAGCCCAGATCAAACCCATCACGGGTGGTGGCGTGTATTACGGCATACCGCTCCAAAGAAGGTGCGCTGAACGATACCGAGATCCTCGCACCCTGTCGAACCGGCGGATGCTGGTCATGTGCGGTCATCGTCAACCGCCAGTTGAAGCCGAGTTGCGTAACACCGGTGGAAGAAGGGATGGAGATCCTCACTGATCCCGGTGAGAGAGCGAGAGAAGAGCCAAAACGGGTGGTTTCCGGGTTTCAGGGCCACGCGGTCGGCGGGGTTGGCACGCCCCACTGGATAAAGCCACGAACCTTTGGATCGAGAGCCATAGAGGTCGCCTGTTTCGCACATGGCTGTATACTCCGGTGCCCCGCGTGCCAGAACTGGCAGATTACCTATTCCGCAATCGAAGAGCCTCTGTCACCACTCGAAACCGCGCAGATCCTGACGAGCGAACGGCGATGGTATAGCGTGAATCGAATGGCGATCTCCGGCGGGGAATGCACACTGAACCGGCGATGGCTTGTGGAATACCTGAAGGAGTTGAAACGGCTGAACCGAGACGAAAAGGCGAGATTGCACGTGGATACCAACGCCGTGGTGCTCACTGAGGATTATATAGACGAACTCGTGCGTGCAGGTGCGACGGATATCGGCGCTGATGTGAAGGGCCTGGAGCTCGATACCTTCATGAACATCACAGGTATAGAGGACCGGGAACTGGCCACGAAACTCCGGGATACCGAATGGCGCGCTATCAAATATCTCGCCGAAGAGTATGCTGATAAGATCTTTGTGGGTATCGGGATACCTTACAATGAGGCGCTCATCTCCACCGAAGAACTCTACAAGATAGGAGAACGGATCGCGGACTGGTCGCCCGATATCCAGGTAAGCGCGCTGGATTACAGACCCATGTTCAGACGAATGGATATACGAAAACCGTTATATGAGGAGATGCGGCGGGTGAAACACGTCTTGGAAGAGAGCGGGCTCAGATGCGTGATCTGTCAAACGGAGTTCGGAATGCTCGGCCCATGAACAATCTTTCTGGATACTAACCAAAGCAGAATTTGAAGAAGCGAAAAAGAAGGATAGCGGAAGAAGGGAATAACATTCTTCCATAACTGGCATCGTAGGGAAAAACTGAAGGTCTCCAATAGCCACTTTCGGTGTCTATAACAGCCCTACCCGTTCCATAACCTTCCGCAACTTCGCCACGTTCGCGTCACTCAACGGGCCCAGGGGGAGCCTGACACGACCCGCCGGCAATCCCAGCAGCTCCGCGGCTTTCTTCACCGGTATGGGGTTCGTCTCCAGGAACATCGCGTCAAAGAGCGGATACAGCTTGAGATTCAGCTCCTGCGCCTTCTTCAGATCTCGCTTCGCCATCGCATTATACATCGCACACATCTCCTTGGGCGCGATATTCGCGGCCACCGAGATCACCCCCTTACCGCCCAGGCTCATGATGGGCAGTGTGAGGAAATCATCGCCGGCGAGAACCGTGAAGTCCAGACCCTGCTCCGCAGCTAACCGAATTATCGTTCCAATCTGTTTCAAATCGCCCGAAGCCTCTTTCACGCCTTTGAGATTCTCCACTTCTGCCGCAAGCTCCACGGTGGTTTCAGCACTCACATTCTGGCCCGTTCTCGATGGTATGTTATATAAGATCAAGGGTATATCGACTGCAGCGCCAATCTTCCTGAAATGCTCCTTCAAGCCTGTTACATTCGGTTTATTGTAATAGGGCGTAATCAGAAGACAGGCATCCGCACCGACATCTTCCGCAGATTTGGTGAGGTCTATCGCCTCCCTGGTGTTGTTCGACCCCGTCCCTGCGATCACCGGCACCGTTGCATACTCCACAACCGCACGGATCACTTCTTTATGCTCCTCGTGTGAAAGCGTTGCGGATTCTCCCGTCGTGCCGCAGGGGACTATGCCCGCTACGCCGCCTTCTATCACATACTCCACAAGCCGCTTCAAGCCATCCTTATCGACCCGGTCGTCCCGGGTGAATGGCGTGATGAGCGCGGGATAAACACCTTCAAGCTTTAACATCTTCCTTCTTACTCTCCTTTCTTTTTCTATGCGTGATATAGCCCGCTACCCGGTTGCGCACATCTTTGCTCTCTATATTCGTATACTCCTCGACGAGCTTCTTATTCACCTCAAAGTCATCGGTGAACTTAACCACATCCTTCAGCAACTGCTTTGCCAGACTCTTTATATAAATCGGTTTAATCGCGCCCACTAGGTCTCACTCTCTTCCTTTTCACTTCCCGTCTCGCACTCGCCGAGCTCCACACTCTTCTCGCGCATGGTACTCACACCAATCATCAAGAATACCGCACCGACTAAGAGCACAAAGATGGGAATCACTCCTTTTATGACCGTTATCACTTCACCCAAGAAGTACCATATGCCTGCCACGCCCAGAACTGCTAATATAACTCCAACCAATAATTCTTTCATTCCTTTCATGTTTTATACCATCTCCTCCTGCTTTTGCCTATCTCCTCAACATAACTTCGGCAACTTCGGGCTTGTATCTCCAATCCTCTGGCAAGACCTTATCTCTTCTATAATACTTCACGAGCCTTCTGATCTTCGATTCGGTTAAGTGGAGCGCGGTTTTATTATGCACATCCTTCTTATGCTCTTCCAAATGCTTTCTTAATTTCAGCGCTTTTTGCATTAAATTCTGGAGGTCTTCGGGAATCATGCCCACTTTATTCCTCTCCTTCAAGATCCGCTTGATCTTCTTCCCCGTGACCAGGGCGACGCTTGGCACACCGTAGCTGTCTCGCAGGATGATCCCTATTGTACTCGTCGAAAAACCCTGATTCGAAAGGTCTTCCACTTTCTTCTCCACCTCTTCCGCAGTCATCTCCACCCATTCAGGTACTGTTCTTCTGAGCCTCAAGCTAAAAGGTCTCTTAGAGCCCGACTTCCCTTTCTTTCTCGCATGCATCCGTGCCATTTTCCTTCTCCAAAGCCCCCTCTTTGCCTCAGCCTGATAACCTTATCCTTGCTTTATATATAAATACTTTAGGATGTTCCTCGCCATCACATTCAAGAGGCGGGGATTCTTTATAAGCTCACGAAGTGCACGAGCAGGATAATCCATATCGCCCGTTTTCCGCAGGTGCTGCGCGATATCGTGTCGCGAGAGTGTCTGGAGAACGGTATCCAGGTCCCGATCGCTCATGACACAGCGTAATCGATGAACCTTCAGCCCGAACGTTATCTCTCTCCCGATCGCCCTCCGCCACCGTCTCTCATACTCCTTGAGCCGCTTCATGTCACCGTTCAAACTCGCTTGTGCCGCTATCTCGCCTGCTATCTTGCCACATATCATACCATAATACACGCCACCACCCGTGATGGGTTTGATCTGGGCTGCTGCATCACCGACCAACAAAATCCCGCTATTCTTATCCGCTTTTACTGTATGATGCCCTCGGTAGCCGAGCCCTAACGGAAGGGGGATCATCCCCACAGTAACTTTCGACCGGGTGCCTTTGTACTTCTTCGCGATAACTGGATGCTCAAGTACCATCCTCTTTAAAAATGGCATGGGGCTGGGCTGCGGCGAAACCGTCTTATCGATGCAGAGACCAATTCGAGCGGTTTCCGCACCGAGTGGAATAACCCAGGCAAAGAAGCCGGGAGCGATAGTTCTGCCCACAAAAATCTCGGCAAACGGCTCACCGATCGTATATGCCCCTTCCAGTTGCACGCAGCTCAGGCGTCTCGTGCTGGTCGTGAGCCCCGCCATCTTCGCCACAGAACTCCTCACACCGTCCGCGCCAATAACGACCGTTGCTCTTATCTTCTCCTCTCTATTCATTGTATGTGCAGTGACGATGAGCCCCTGCTCCCCTTCTCTTTTCCCTATGCCGTTAACTTTGTGCCCGGGTAGTAGCTCTGCACCTTCCTCCGCGGCCGATCGCGCCAACGCCTGATCAAACGCATCCCTCCGGATAGCAAAAGCCCTCTGATCCGGAGATTCAAGGATCAATTCCGAGGACGGGGAATAGACAACCGCGCCCTTTATCTCGCTGGTGATGAATGAGGTATCGAGGAGCTCGCTCTCTTCAATCGCTCGTCTGCTTATGAGCCCCGCACAGTGGACCGGCTTCCCTATTTCCGCATGCTCCTCGAGTATGAGCGTCGAAGCGCCCCCCTTTGCCGCATATTTCGCAGCCATGCAGCCCGCGGGACCGCCACCAACCACAACGACATCATACTCGAGCATAACCATAACAGAGCGCCAATCCTTTTATAGTTCAAAGGTTTAGTAATCGCAGAGGATAGATAAGATTCTCAGTACCGGGGGAATGAGTGATAGATGAAAAGGATAGCCGAGAAGGCTCAGCAACCAAGAAGACAGAGGAAAGCGAGATATAACGCACCCTTACATATCAGACATAAGTTCATGAGTGCACCTCTTTCCGAGGAACTCCGCGAAAAATATGGGAAACGAAGTCTCCCGTTGAAGAAAGGGGATACAATAAAAGTGCTGAGAGGCGATGATAAAGGTAAAGAGGGTAAAGTGAGGTCCGTAGACCTGAAGAATGAAAAGATCACGGTGGAAGGTGTTGTGGTTGCGCGATCCGATTTATCAGAGGTGCCGCGGCCCATCCATCCCTCGAATGTCATGATCACCAAGTTGGAATTAAAGGATAAACTCCGTGAAGAGACCTTGAAGCGATGAAGAACCGCGGGCACCCGGCCGCGCTACAATCCGCCCATCACGTCCTCATGGAGCGCTCTCATGCGCTTGAGTGCAGGATGCGCTTCACCTAATTGCGCCTTTAAATTTGAGATTGTATCTTCTATGCTCGTTCTCCTCGAGCCATCAATCAAATTATCCGCGTGCGCGACTATCTTCTCTTCCATGGTCTCTGGCATGAGATCGATGCCGGGTAAGCCCAATTCTTTCGCTTCCGCTGCCGTTATTCCTGCACCCACATGCCGCTGGATTATCCGCACGAGGCGTTCATTCAACCGTAACGCGCGCGCCATTTCGCCACCCACGTACCCGTGGTCAACCCCATGGGAACGAGCTCTGCCCAGATCATGCAGGAGTGCACCCGCAAAGACCAGTTTTTCGTCAACTCGGTCATGGTAGCGACGCGCGATCTCCAGCGCCAATTCAGCCACCGCAATACAATGGTTGATAACCGCTTCGTCACAGCCAACCGCGCGTAATATCCCGATGCAGTGGCTCAGTATCCCTCTCTTAATTGCTTCTTCCAATTCTCGATCTCGGTTATCTTACCCTCTAACTCTCGTATCAAGTCGCCATTATCAAAAAATTCATAATTTGATTCGCACTCGTCACACCAGAAGGTCTTCTCCGCTGCCTCTTCAAATGATACACGCTGACAACTGCATTGATAAGAGGCCCCTTTACATTCGGATTCCAGTTTCTTTCTCAGTCCACGTAACTCTCGGTCAACCTCTTCTTCCATGAGTTTCTTGACTTTGTTCTGGTCGAAGCTCCACCAGTAGGTAATCCAGCCGCTGATATCATCACGTTCCGTCCTGTATTCAGCTATCCGGTTCTCATACAACGTGTAGAGCACCTTGCGTACCGAGGTGAGTTTGGTATCAGTTAATCCCGCAATCTCCTCATCGGTTATCTCCCGCTCTGGTAAATGCTCCATGATCTTTAAGCCCTCGTCCCCCACCATCTTTCTGAAATATTCCTTCACCATGGGGTTATCTGACAGCAGCATCCGTGATCGCTCTCCACTCATAGTATAACTTCGGATAAAATTAAAGTTTGCACCCTCATAGAGTGAGGGTCAACCTCGTCGCAATACGCCTGATACTCACCTGATGGTACAATCCCCGTCGTACCACACCCTCGGGTTCTCGTCTGGCGGGTATGCTTCTATCCTCGATAGCCTAGGTCAGGAGATACTTTTCCCGTATCTCCTTCGCCTTTTCCAGTCCAATATTGACCATCTCAGCAATCTCTTCGAGCTTCAGCCCGCCACTGCCACTCTTCTGCATGCCGTTTAATGCGCCCTCGGCATTAGAAATCACCGTTAGCTTGCTCGCAGCTGCATTCTCCTCATACAAATTCGGGTCCACGAGGATATTACCGCCGATTTCGACCGTGGTTACCGCCACAGGGGTGTCCCGCATCGGCAGTATAGCTTCACCCGTCAACCCGTATTTCTCGTTCGGTATGCGGGCATTCAAGAGCGATGCGATCGTCCCTAATGCCGCGGCATCGACGAGGTTACCATCGTTGTCCAGCACATGGATATCAATAAAGACCATCCAGACTTTCTCGCCTGCACT
>RXIE01000060.1 GCA_004212135.1 Candidatus Methanophagales archaeon ANME-1-THS
TCAGGGACGGATCTTTCCTCCACGAGTAATCCGGATTTGATATTCGCGGGGTTTTCACCCCATTTGTTCGCGATCTCTTCTATTTTTATTCGATAGAGCGGCACATACACGCCGTATGAAACTATCCCTATCATAAGAGATAGATTTAAGGGGGCAGGTTATAAAGTTACCGTGGGGATGAACGAGGAGCTGAAAGAGTATCTGGAGCAGAAATTTGGAACTCCCGTCCGAATCCGGAGTGTGAAAGAGCTGGGTTTGGGCGGTACGTCAAAACTCATCGGCGAGCATGAACTCAAAGGATTCGGGTACGGAAAACCGTACCTCGTCGAGTTTGAAACGGGGGGAGGCAAAGTACAGGAAGTGGTCATCTCCACGATGAAGGGTGACAGCTTCGGGCATGAGCATTTCTCTGACCGTGCACACATCTTGCTCTGGCAGTATCAAGCGTTCAATAAGCTCCCCAAACACGTTAGAGCGCTTGATGTCGGGTACTTCACGAAGGACAGACGGCTGAAATCAGCAGGTGACGCGGAGGAATACTTTATCGCATGCGAAAAAGTGGAAGGCGCGGAATACGTTCACGATTTAACGAGGTTGAAAGAAGGTGGAAGGGTCCGCGACGTGGATAGGGAACGGGTATCCGCGCTGGCTTCCTATCTGGCGGATATACACGCGGTCAAGAAGGACGATCCGGCACTGTACGTGCGACGATTACGGGAGTTGGTCGGGCATAGCGAATGCATCTTCGGCCTTACGGACAGCTATCCGCCGGGAAGTGCGTTTATAACACGCGAAGACCTGATGGCGATCGAGAAGAAGAGCAATGACTGGCGGTGGAAGTTAAAGGAGCGAACAAAGAGATTGTGCATGGTGCATGGCGATTTCCATCCATGGAACGTGATGTTCCGCGAAGGGGTGGATTTCACCGTGCTCGATCGGAGTCGGGGCGAATGGGGTGAAGCGGCGGATGATGTCTCCTCGATGATGATCAATTATCTCTTCTTCGGGCTGCTCAAGACGGATGGCAAGGAGCTCGACGAGGATTTCAAGGGGTTATTTGAGCTGTTCATTGCTGAGTATCTCAAGCAGACGGGTGATTACGAGTTATTAGAGGTCATCCAACCGTTCTATGCGTTTCGAGGGCTCGTGGTTGCCTCGCCGATCTGGTATCCGAATATCTCACTGGACACCAGGAGAAAATTGTTTAACTTTATCAGGAATGTGCTGGAAGAGGATGAGTTTGATTATAAAAAGGTAGATGGGTATCTCTTGAAGGATAGATAGAAATACAACAAGGCTGTGTGAGAGTATTTTACAGGAATGATCTGAAGCATCACTGAGCGGATTGTAGGATTAATACCAGAGATGTAGCGATTATGCGTTATGTACGTGGAATGGAGTGGCACGCACCAGCGCTGCCGGACCGCAGTGGAGCGCGAATATCCAGTCCCCTGCAGCGCGTTGTTAGCCATCTTTCATTCGTGTATAAACATTAAGTGGCTTCGAATATTTCGGTAAGAATCTTTTGTCGACTCTGCTCGTCTTGTTGTTCGAAGAATTCACAAACCTGCTTCGCTACGTCTTGCTTGCCAACCAGATTACACAAAGCGTCAATTGCCCACTCTTAGAACCCAAAATGAACTTTGAAACGCATTGATTGATGCGCTAATCCGAGAATTACCGCCAGTACATCGGGCCGATTTTCCTTTTGGGCTATTTGCACCAACGGGGGGATAAATCTGGACAGCACATAGGGTACATAGTACACCCCCATATGGAAACCAATTTCAGAGAGGCTTTGATTAAAGCTCTCATAATTTTCTATCTCATCAGACGGCGTTGCTTCCTTAAGTATCAATGTGACTTTGCTGAACGTGTTAAGGATCTCAGTAAGTACTGCCCCTCGTTCAAGCATGTTGTCCGGAGTAATGTTTTGATCCCAAGCAGGAGCGTAAGGAAAAGATACAGGAAGAGGGGGCTTATCCAACGGCGGATAAACTAGTTCCTTGTCATTATTGGCGGGTATTTCCGTGTATGGTATGCGAATCCTGACATAGTATCGTGCATTTTTCTCTGACGACATTTGGACCCAGACATCCTCGGCTCCTTCTGCATGAGCACCGAAGCGCCGGAATGGTTCTTTGTTAAGTGTCAAAAGTGGATAGTGCGAGGTGCCAGGAGAAAGCCTGACTTTAAGCCGAAGAAATATAGGAGGCGCTGCCGGCGCTGTGTAATTGACTTCTGTTTCTGGTTCCCACTTATCAATAACCAGATTGATTTCATGAACTTTTACTGCGCCCCCACCTATGTTCATCAGACAGAATATTAGTTCATTATCAGAGAGTGGATATTTGGGCCTATATTCAGGCTCACTGATTATCAGCTCAGGTACAGTCAATGCACATTTCGTTTCTTCAACCTTTTTCTCCACCAATTCAATAAGCACATTGAGGCGGTCTATATCTTCGCCTAATCTAGTCAACCCTTGAAGGAAATTGTCATCAGAAAGCTGCATGTTTTGCAGTTGTCGCAATACATCTTCTATTGTCGGGCACCTTCCATCTTCCCATTTCAGTGCTTGTTTGAGCGCTTTTGAAAGAATTGTACCCACAAATGGCACTGGTATCTTTTCCAGTTCCTTGCAGAGCGATTCGACTGCTGTTTCTTTGGTAGCAGCAGTCAAGCTACGCGGGAAGCTTGATAATACTCCTTCGACCTGCTTTCTTGCTTCTGTGACCCAGTTCATTTTTAGCCTCCTCGATAAACATTGGCGAGTTTAGTGTAAAGATGGCTAACATTGCTTTTATATTTATTCTATCATTTCTCAATTAGGTATAAATAGCCGCAGTAATTTGGCATATCTCTTAAGACCACCTGAGACTTAGAAATTCTATCATCTTGTGTCATACATCCACCAATGTCTTTTATTACATGTGGCTACAAGGAATGTTCTCGGTGTTCGCCGCCCGCGGAAAAAATAAACGGAGCGTATGGTAAACCTGTCCGGGTTCTATGGTAACGACGATCCTGTATACGTTGCAAACGTTTTCGACAGTGCTCCTTCCGGATAAGATAACGTCACAATTAGGCGGCAGATACCCGTCCGCTGCAAAGGTTTGTTATGCGTTATTTTAATCTGTTCTTCCAATGGCCTGGTTCTTTGTTCAACTGCATGACGGCAATAATTATAATCTCGTCATCAGCTTTCTGATAAATCACGCCGTACGGAAAACGATTAGTAAGGCATCTTCGTGTATTTTCTGATAATTTTGACCATGCTTCCGGAAAATGAGCAATTCTTTGGATGGTTGCATATACTTCTTTGGCAAACTCTAAACCAAGCCCATCCTTGCATTCTTCATACTAATTTATCGCTTCAAACAACTCCCTCTTTGCATCGGGATGAAAAGAATATCTCATTTGTTAAATCTGTCGTGAATCTCTTTAAAAACCTCTTCACCGGGAATTTTTCTTACTCTTCCCGTTCTTATATCCTCAACCCTCTTTTCGGCTTCCTGTGCCCACAATTCATCTATCTCTTTTTGTGATGGATGCAAACTTTCAAGAATTTTTTCAATTAGTTTTGTCTTGATATCTATTGGTAAAGACTCGACCATTGAAATGAGTTCATCTGTTTTTCTGGTCATGTCGTGCCCTCGCCTTTTTTACCTTTATTCTATCAATTCTCAATTTGATATAAAAACTTTTGTTTTCCAAAAGTTATTAACTTTACACAAACAATCTTGCCTACGAGCACCACCACCGCATCACGCCCGACACGATCATTCCTCGGCCTCGGTATACCACTTATCCTTCTCGACCTGATACTCGATGGCCTTGAGTTTCTTTGGACCAATGCGTCTTCTATGCATTTCGATTAGTTGGGGGAGATACTCCCCGCGACAACGTGTAGCGGACCAGACCTGATTATTGTCGATCGAAGCTGTTATGAGAGCGTCGAGTTCATCGTCGCTCAAGGCTGGGAAAAGAGGAACCAAAGGTTTCATGGCCGCCTCTGCATGTCAGAACGTATCGGCCTCGGCTACCTTTCTGATCATGCCAGGAATGATCTTGTGAGGATGTTTCTTTGCAAGCGGTGGGATCAGAAGCTCCTCACTTACACCGTCAGGCGAAATGCGCTTTCCCTGTAGGTGTGAAATGAATCCAAAGGGCATCGTCCCGTCAATTGAGAGCGGAATCACTGCGACATCTTGTCTTCCCGCAATCACTCCGATTTCCTGTGGTGCCCAGTCAGACTCGCGGAAGGCTTTGCTCAAGAGAGGGATGAAAATGTCACAATGAAGTAGCTCTTCGAGGATTCGCTCCTTCCACTCTTCCGAGACCTCCAGATCCTCGTGTGCTAGGAAAGATTCGATGCTGTATTCGACAAGGATGCGCTTCACCTGCGCCCCGTACAGCTTCTCCTTGGTCGAGTAGCTGATAAATGCTGAGACCCTCGGTAGGTTTTGGGCCATAAGCTCATTACATCCCCGCTCAATGCTGCGGCCTAAAATTGTTTTTATCTTTATTCCATTACTTCTCAATTGGATATAAAAAAACTTTCTTACACAAACAATCTTGTTCGTAAGAGCATTACCACCGCATCATGCCCGGTACAATCAATGCAATGGATCTCTCTTAGCCAAAAGCTATCACTCGTTAATATTCTGGATAAATGTTTATGGAAGAACAAATTTGATTGTGTCGATCGCTGCATCCGCTTGTTTGAAGCTTACTTATATCCTCTTTTTCCAGTACCATGGTCTACGTCGAAGGTGTGCCACAGCAATAATAACGATTTCTTCTGGCTCAATACGGTATAAAATCCCAAAAGGGAATCTTCGGATAAGACGTCTTCTTAGCTCTCCTTCAATAACTGGCCATGTCGTGGGTGATTCTGCAATCGTTTGTACTGCTCTCTCAACTTCTGAAAGATAATCAACACCTAAACCTACTGTTTGGGACTCATAGAATCTTGCTGCTTCAAGCATTTCCTGCTCTGCCTGAGGTAAGAATACAACAGGCTTCATTCTAATTTTGAACGAGCCTCTTTGAATACCAAATCAGCAGGTTTTGCTTTTACTTTCTCCTTACTCCCCTTTGCTCTTAACTCATCCAGGCTACTTATAAGCTGCTCTGCCAGTCGAGCTCTTTCATGGGAGGGCAGTTTGAGAGCTTCCTCTTCAATCCCTTTTATTTTTGATCTCATAAAGGTCTGATATTGTTTCTATATCTCTCAATTATACATAAAAAACTATCTTCCTATTCATTTGCGCAGAAGCTCTTACCTTTACGAGCATTGTTAAAATTGCACATGAGCAGATTCTACGAGGTCAGGAGAAGAGACGGTGCAGCACGGATCGGGCTATTATCGTACAGCGGAGATAAGAAAGTCCAAACACCGCTGCTGCTCCACGTTGAATCATTAAAGAGTAATAAAGAAGCACTTCACGTGGTTCATGCTGAAGATCTCCAGTTCAACGAGTTATTTCAGGAAGAAGGATGGGATTCCCCGCGAGCCGCGGTTCTCCTGCCCGCAGTACACCCATTAGCCCCGAAGGTACAAGAGGCGATTCCCTCGCTTCGAGTAGACTGTTTCGTGCTTTCGTATGCGTCTGCGCTGCTTTACAGTCCACGTGAGTTCGTCCGCCGAATTATTGGTGCGAAGAAGGCAATACCACCGGATGTCGCATTATGGGTGCCTTCAATTGCTTCGGCTGAGAATGCGGCACTGCTCGTTTATATGGGCATCGATCTGGTCGACGATATGAATGCGATGATAAAGGGCTACCAGGGCATCTATCAGACGGAAGAGGGTGAAGTGAGCGTACGCGAATTGGAGGACTTGCCATGTACATGCCGTATCTGCACTTCGGTATCGCTGGATGAGTTAAGAGCAAAGGGGAGTAAGGAGAAGGCGTTGGTACTTGCTGAACATAACACGCTAGTACTCGAGAAGGAGCTGAAGAAGGTAAAGGTGTATATACGGGCAGGCAGGTTGCGGGAGTATGTGGAGCTCAAGGTGAGAGCCGCACCATTTTTAACCGCAGTCTTACGAATCCTTGACTTCAATGAGGCAGACTTTTTTGAACGAAGAACGCCTGTAGCTCGAAACCGTTGCATGATGGTAAATACCATGGAATCGCTGAAGCGGATCGAGGTGAAGCGGTTTGCGAACCGCGTTCTCGAACGGTACGAACCTCCGGTCAGAAAAATCTTGTTGCTCCTCCCCTGCTCTGCACGGAAGCCCTACTCGCTCTCACCATCCCATCTGATGTTCATCAATGCGATGAGCAGGTATAGGG
>RXIE01000061.1 GCA_004212135.1 Candidatus Methanophagales archaeon ANME-1-THS
CTGCGGACATAGAAATGATCTGTTTGAATGCCATAAAGGAGGTTATTCTCTCTGGTAAGGAATCATTAACGGGAGATATATTAGAAGAATATATTGAAAAGCAGAGAGAACGAATCAAAATCAAAAATAGAATTATGAGTGGAGAGTGAAATGACGGACAGATTACCCCACCTGCCTTTACCTGTAATGGTAGAAGGATTAACGAGAAGGAAGAAAAAAGCCTATTCAAAACCGAAAAAAGAGAGAAGCGATGCTGAAAGAGCGGAATTCGGGAAAAAGGTCCTGGATGAGACCGATAGAATCATTGAAAATTTTTCAAAATGGAAGGATAAGTATGGAGATAGGATAAATCCAGCATTAATCTTTAAGATAGAGGCGAATTCACCAATTAATGAAAAGGATCTCGATAGGATGGGGGTTAAAGTTCTGGGTGTGGATTATAAAGATGCAGTAGTGGTTTTTGCCGATAATGAGCATTTAACAGAGTTTAAAAGAATGGTAGAAGAACATTCTGGTGAAATACCACCCTCTCAAAAGGGAGCGAGGCATGCATTTATCTATGCGTTTGAAGGTATTCGAGAAATAATATCCAATGAGAAAATAGGGATTAGACTAAGAAAAGAACCATTAGAGGAGAGAGAGATCGCTATATTGGACATTGAATTATGGCCTTTGGGTAAAGAATATAGAAATCAGATGTTGTCTTGGAAAGAAGGTATAGATAAAATTTTAAAGGAGAATGGAGGAGGTGTTACAGATTTCTATCCTGGACAGGCATTGTTTATTATACGAGCAAAAGTTCCCTCATCCATATTAGGTGACATTCTGAACTTGGGACAGGTGGCAAGAGTAGATCGTCCTCCTAAGACCATAATAGACTTAGCAAAGGTTAAAGGAATTTCTCTGGACGAGATTGGTGAAATACCCTCCCCTGAAGATAATGCCTCCGGTATCCTGATTATTGACTCCGGCATAATGAGCGGTCATCCTCTTTTGAAAACTGCAATAGGCGATGCTCAATCATATCTGGATGGAAAATCTTCAACAGATGAAGATGGTCATGGCACCGCTGTTGCTGGGATTGCGTTATATGGTGATTTGCAAAAATGCATTGATGAGAGGACCTTTAATCCTGAGCTGTGGATATACTCTGCTCGTGTGTGTGATGAGGAAGGGGAATATGATGAAGAGAAACTTCCGGAAACACAGCTACACGATGCAATAGAGTATTTCGTTAGCAATTATGATAATGTAAGAGTCGTGAATTTGTCAATAGGAGACCCTGAAAAAGTGTATCGCATAGAAGAGTACCAGTTCAGGTTAGCAGCGGTTATAGATGAGCTTGCTTTTGAGTATAAAGATGAAAACATATTATTTGTTGTTTCAGCAGGAAATTATGAAGATGGTAGAACAGCAGTGGAATATCTTGATGAGAAGACCGGAAGTGGATATCCAACCCATTTATTAAATAACCCACATCTGAAAATAGTCGATCCTGCAACCTCTGCGCTTGCTTTGACAATAGGTTCTCTGAGTTTGGGTCAGGGATCTGCACATAGGTGGTTTTCCAAAACTTTGGCTGGCTATGAGAGTTTCCCATCCCCCTTCACGCGAACGGGACCTGGTGTAAATGGAATGATAAAACCGGATTTGATGGAGTTTGGTGGGGATTTAACCATTGTAAGAGGTTCTGGAATCACGAATGACCCTTCCATTGGTGTGATTACTACGGAAAGGGATTTTCTAAGAGAAGGTTTATTTACGGTTGAGGATGGTACAAGCTTCTCCGCAGCAAAAGTTTCCCATTTGGCAGCAAAATTGTGGAGAGAGTTCCCTGCTGCAACTTCAAATCTGATCAAAGCATTGTTAACCGCTTCGGCAAAAATACCAGAAATAAGACCACCGCCTTTAGATAAACTCGACCTGAAAAAGGGGTCGGCTGAAGAACAATCGAAATTACTTAATATTTACGGACATGGACTTCCAAATCTGGATAGAGCTTCGTTTTCTACCACCAATAGGGTGTTATTAATAGATGAACGAGAGATGAAATTGGATGATATCGTTATTTATGAAATACCAGTTCCAAAGGATTTTTACGAAGGTACCGGAAGAAGAACGCTTTCAGTCACACTCGCTTTCGACCCGCTCACTCGGATGACAAGAAAGCAGTATCTTGGGGTTACAATGGAGTCCCACCTCTTCAAAGATGTAGATGTTGAGACGATAAAGCTGAAATATGGTGAACTAGAGGAGTTTGATGAGGAAGAAGAGAATGTTCCACCATCATTGCAGAGGAATAAAATAGACTTGGTTCCGGGTGTAAATTTGGTGAAGAAAGGTACAGTCCAGAAGAGGATGTGGATAATAGATCGCACACTTAAGGATATAGAGGAATCATTGAAATTGGTTGTGATTTGCAATGCTAAATGGCTAAATGATGAAGAGTACAGGCAAAGATATGCTGTCGTTGTAACTGTAGAACAGCAGGAAAATGTTACATTGTATAATAGGATCAGGGAGATGATACGCTTGAGAATACGGGTGTGAAGGAGAGATTTCAGTTTTAGCCTGTATTCCGCACTGAAATTATAATTGTATGGGTGCAGCAACGGTGTCGCCAATTGAAATAAATAGGAATTATGGCGAGACTGAACTGAAAAAATTAGCCGAACAGGTTTTGGGTCTCACAAAAATGAACTGGAACACAATGGCTCTAATGAATAAAGAGCCAGTAACAATAGAATATGCAAGAAAGGTTGTTGATGTGCTTAAAACGGGTCTGGAAGCTGAAGGATTTTTAAAGGATTTTAGATATTATATTTAGTGTAAATCTTAACGAAGCGCAAAAACAAATTTTAGCTCTTCTGTTTGTGTATTGCTCAACTTTTTCTCTAAGGAGAAAACCTTGACTTTTTTGTTTTTATTCGGGCTGAGTATTCTTACTAGAAAAGAATCGCATTAAATGGCGAATCAATAGCTCATTCTCCTCATCTCTTTTCACGGAGAACCGTATAGAGGACGGCAAGCCAAAGGACGTGCAATCCCTCACCATGATTCTTTCCTTCAAAAGCGCGCTTTTCACTTCAGTCCCACTACCCACATCGAGGATATAATAATTCGCATCCGAGTGTATCCCCCAGGCATCTTCTATCCTCCTCTTACTCCTTTCCAGCTTCTCCCGCGTGTGACCGAGAAATTCGTCACCCTTACTGCCGAGCACCGCGGCACCTATCTTCTGGGCGAAGACGCTCACACTCCAGGGCACCTTGATCTTCCGCATCTCCGTGATAAGATCCGCTGCTGCGATCGCATAGCCGATCCTCACACCCGGTATAGCGAATGATTTGGTGAGCGAACGCAGAATAATCAGATTCGGGGAGCGGAGCTCAGTTGAGGGGAATGCACCGCGGACAAAATCCACATACGCTTCATCGAGTACCAGCAACGCATCAACGCGCTCCGCTTCGTCTACCATCAGTTCGATCTCAGGTTTGCCGAGATACTGCCCGGTTGGATTGTTCGGATTGCAAAGGAATACCACATCATCAGTTCTCATCTCTTCCACGATTAATTCTGGCGTGATCTGGAGCGCGGGCATTTCGACATACTCGATGTGCGCACCCATCATCCTCGCCGCGGTTTCATATTCGCCATACGTATGTTCCGGTATAATCACCCTCTGGTTCACAAAGGTAAGTGTGACGAGCGGTATGAGCTCAGACGAACCGGCGGCAACCAGTATCTCGTTCTCCTCGCGGTTATATTTCCGTGCTATCAGCGCCCTTAATTCGCTGCATTCGGTCTCGGGATATATACTCAGTTCTTCGACCGCTTCTTGTATCGCATTGGCAATGAAATCGGGCGGCCCATAAGGGTTTAAGCTCACGCTGAAGTCTATTATAGGCCCGTTCTTATTTTTTAATCGTTCCCCTCCATGCTCACAGACCTTGAGGCCAGCTAATGCCACTCGAGGTTTAACCATCTTTTATCGCCTCATCGCGTACGAAACAATGCGTTCCGGGGTCCTTGCCCGTGCGTTTATGCTCCTTCATATTCCCTTGTCAAGACTGTTTATATGAGCTCTGCGGTCTTCTCGCCCACATGCTCAACCTCCATCAATTCCTCCTTTGAGGCTGTTGCGATCCGTTCAATCGTCTTGAATCGCCGCAATAAATTCCGTGCGGTTACAATGCCAATTGTGGGGAGCGCAGAGATGAGATATTCCTGCTGCTCTTTGAGCGATGCCGTCGGCTTCTTACCATGCGGGTTCACCCCTGCTTTGTTCGGCACCTGCTCTTTCCTCGCAATAATATAGAGCAGGGATGCGGTGTCCGCCTCGTCCCTCGTCTGAATGATCGGAACTGAGAAGTCAACGGCTATGCTCGCCATGACCGCCCGAACCACATTGGGATGCACATTGCGCTGTCCGTAGATTGATTCACCCTCAATGATGAGCAAAGGCTTCTCATACTCCTCTTTCAGTCGATGGATCTGCTCAAACAGGTTCCTGCGTTTGTTGATCAGTGAATCCAGGAAATCAATCGTGCTTTTCCGCTCGATACAGACCCGATCCGAAGCGACGTAATCGCCAATCTCAAGATTCTTTAATATCAGGTTCACACCCGCTTTTTCCAGAAATCGCGTTACCCCTGATCTCGTCTCACGGGGATCTACAACAACGGTCAAGTTCAACTCTGCAGGACTCTCTCCAGCACCCTCGTGAGCCCGGTGAGTACGTACTCCGAAGTCGTTTATTCTCCGCTGCTCCTGTTCCTGACCCTGCTCCTCGTTTCCTTTCTCCGGTGGTTCGAGAGCCAAATCCTTCGGCGCTTGCTTCACTGCTCCCTCGCTTTCGAGCTCCATCAGCCGCATCTCGCTTATCCGTTTCCGCATCTCCCGCTCCTTGCTCCTGCTCAGCCAGTAATACGCTTCGTCCTTTGTACCTTTTGCAATGAGCACGATTACTTTTCCCACTCGTTTCCTCGCCGTCCTCCCTTTCCGCTGTATGCTTCGTATTGCAGACGGAATGGGCTCATAGAAGAGCACGAGGTCCGTCGCGGGAATATCAAGCCCTTCTTCCGCGACCGAAGTGGCCACCAAAACGTTATAAACACCCTCTTTGAACTTACGTACTATTTCTACCTGCTCTTTTTGCTTCAAGCCCTTATCTTCGGCCTTCGATGCCTGCCCTATGAATTTAACCGGCCTCAGGCCCTCCTTCTCTGCGTTCAGCGCATGCAACGCAGCGATGATCATCTCTGCGGTATCCCGATAGTTGGTGAAGACAATTATGCGCAGGTTTGGATTGCCGCGAATCTCCGACCTCAGTATCTCGATCAGCGCTTTCAGCTTCGGATGTTCGCCTTCATATGAGGCTGCGCTGCTCATCGCCTCCACGAATTTCTCATCCTTGAGCAACCGCTTCGCAGCTTTGCTTCCCTCCTTCGAGAGTGCTTCATTCCTCAACCGCTCAAAGTATCGCTTCAGTGCGAAGACGCCCTGCGTCTCGATCAAATCAATGGCATGCTTCACCTTCAACACCTCGGCTTGCAGTGACAACGCTTTATAGAGGTCCGCATGCTTCTGAGTCGCCAATTGGGCCGCGATAATATTTCTCAGCTCCAAAAGCTCGGTTTTGGAGATATCAAAGCTCCTCTTCTTTCGTATGAAGCCAAGCTTCTGTAATTCTCCTATTCGTTCCGCTAAGACCTCTTCTAATATTCGTTTCAGCCTCCTGAGCTCTCCAGGGACCTCTATAGCACGCCATTCAAAGTTCTTCTTGAATACATAAGGGGCTACATCGTGGTCGTATTCCGTCCTGCTCTCCACCTTCGTCACGCCTAACGAGGTGCAGATCTCCCTTATCTTCTCCTTATCACTGCCCGGGGACGCGGTCATCCCCAAAACTAACGGCTCTTTCGCCTGTTCCATATACTTCTCGGCGATGTAAACGTAGGAATAGTTCCCCACTGCTCGATGGCATTCATCGAATATCACGAGCGCAACATCGCTGAGTGCAATTCGATTACTCAAGAGATCGTTTTCTATGATCTGCGGTGTGGACACTATTATCTGTGCAGCCTCCCACAGCTTTGCTCGTCGCTCTGTCAATACCGTGCCGGTGAATGTTTGGATACCTGACGCGTCAATGGTGAGAACTTCTTTTAAAAATGAGGAGTGCTGTTCGACCAGAGGCCTGGTCGGAGCAAGGAAAAGGATTTTACCCTTCTTCAGCCGGTCAAGTATAACCAGAAGCGCTATCGTCGTCTTGCC
>RXIE01000062.1 GCA_004212135.1 Candidatus Methanophagales archaeon ANME-1-THS
AACATACCCTGAAGGTGGTGGACCAACTTCGCTCTGTTTCTGGCTCAAATAGTCAAAAATAGCGTAACCTTCCTCATTTGGCACTTCATATGATATACTGTCTTCTCCTTGCCTTTTCATTCCTTCTAAAGCTTTACGTAGTAATGGATAGTTGTCCAGATCCTCTTCAGTCAGTTCGAAATAGTGCGGTTCGTATAATCTCTCTATATCTATACTATAGAATACATCTCTTCTTGCCTCCTCCAGAGCCTCCAAAGCTTCAGATAGTGTTGGGTATTCCTTCTTCAAACCCCCCTCAAATTCTAAAAAATAGCGGTCTGGTTCGTCTGGTCCCCCTATCTCTGTCACAAGGAGAGGGTATACAACTTTACTAGCGCTAAAACTATAGAGATATTTACTGTACTTAAAACATGCATCGGCTGTGCGAGATATACCGATGGGCCCTACCTCTGTCTGTCTCTGTCTCAAATACTCATAAACTATTACACCTTTTTCCTCAGGTATTATTTTCGATATTCTTCCTTTCTCCTCCTTTTTGATCTCTTCTAAAGCTTCACGTAGTACCTGATAGTTGCCCAGATCCTCTTCAGTCAATTCAAAATAGTGATCGGGTTCGAAATCTAATCTATCTATATCTAATACAGCGGTGTAATACAATCTTGGTAGTAGAACTATCACCAAACAACAAACGATGACTACGATGCCAAACGCTATCAACAACTTTTTTATCAATTCCATTTTTTATATTTCAGAGGCTGTCCAGCAAATACCACACAACCAATAAAATATACCCACCTCTAAAAAATAAAAATAGTGCGGGATAGTTTTACTCCCACAGCCCCTTTATGTTGCCATACACTTTGTTCCAACAGCTACTACACCATATATCAGTTCCCGAATACGCCCACTCGTAGTTCATTATGCACTCTGGATGTTGATATTTCCATGTGCCCTGATCAGCCGCATTGAAGTTGTGAGAGATTTCGTGTTGAGCGATGCTATCATGGGGCCAATCTGGATAATCCCACGATCTAACCCCACAAACGCTGAAGTATCCGTTTTGGTGTGCTCTACCATTATGATCCATCCAATCAACCCAGCCCGTCACGATGTCGTTAACAGGATCTCCGTCATTGTAATCATCTCTATACCCATCTGTGTCTTGTGCAAGATCTTCAAGCAATTGTAACGAATTGATTGGCTGCGGAACGTCGCTTGCATCCCAGTAGTCTGTTATATGGTAATAATATAAGGTACCCGGACTAAACTGATAAAATCTCCCGTAGGCATTAAGAGTATCAGTTAGATACGCCTGTGTCGGCTTATGTGCTGAGTCCTTTGCTGCAAAAATCCACAGGTATAGTCTGCTGTATTTAGCGTAAGGACCTGATGGAGTTGAAGACACTGTCGCACTTGAAGACGTTCTCGCTGAGGGCTCTGCACCCGTTTCTTGAGGGCTTATCTTTCCACTCTTGACGAGTTCTCTGACATATTCTGCTGGAAGTGGAACTCCGTCCACAATATCTATTTTTGGATTCGCTGGATCAACGCCATATCTCTTGATGTACTCTTCTCTTGCCTTCTCTTCTATGGCGAACCACTCCTCAGGACTTATTACCTTATAACCTTCCTTTATGCAGTAGTCATAGAAGAGTGGGTCTATCCATTCAGATACTACAACTTTATCCCCTTCCAAAGCTATCTTCCCCATTGTCGCAACTTTGCCATATAAGGTCGTCCCTTCCAAAAAGTGTGGCAATCTGTCCTCTGCAAATTTTATGTCGTTTTCAGTAATGTTGTACGTGCGATATAGCTCTTGTAGCTCATCGGGTGTAAAGTCTACGCCATTTGTTGCATCTTTGTTTGCGGTCACCGCTGACACCAGTGCCATTCCAATTAACAACGCAACAATGAATATCACTCCAACTGCTATGCCCTTCTGTTTCAAATTCTTCTTCCTCTTTTGGAACAGATCACGCTCTTTTTGGGTACTTCTCAAGCGCCCCTCCTCGGCGCCTTTCTTCTTCGCCTTTTCGCCCTTCATGGATTCGCGCCGCGCAAGGGGCATCTTTTTCATATCCATTTTACTCTCCATTTTTCACACCTTTCATCTTTATTTATGCTGGAGGTAATACTAAAATATCTATTGGTGTTATTTATAGTTAATGAATAGCAATATTACCAAAAGTCGGCAATCCAGAATCCTGAACTAGCCCTTTGCAAACTGCCGGGTTTGTTTCCGTTGTATTAAGCGTGATCTGTTCCAAAAGAGGAAGAAATAGGAGATAGGGAGTTTAAGTGAGAATATGCACCACCAAGGATCGCCCACGACGCACTCTACGAAGAGATCTTAGAAGAGCTGAGAAAAAGAAGAATGAAAGATTAATGGGGTGTTCTCTTATCCGCTCTAACGTCTCACTCCTGCCACGGCATCCTCATGATCGCCGTGATCTGCACAATCAGCCTCATCACTTGCTATAAGCAAGGAGATCCGTGCCGGCTCAACCTTTCTAAAGACCTCCTGTGGTGCTTTCTGAGCGCCGTTTACCGTCAGGAGATCGTGCTCGATGGAGATCCCAAAGAGCCGCGCATTCTCCTCCAAATAAGGCAGAATGAGCTCCCAGTCCTCCTGCGTGAGGGTTGCGAATTCACCGCCGTTGAGTTGCTCGTTCAGCAGCTTACCGTGCGGGTCTCTTATGTAAATAGCGCCACCCGATGCGAGTGAAAACAGATTTGAACCTGGGTAAGGTGTATCCTGCTCTCTAAAGGTACCCCGCTCATCTGGTTGAAGCCCATTCACCACGACAAAGCCACCACCCTTAAGCGGGTCACCCGCCATGAAGGATTCGGCTAAATAATCGAGACAGGTCCCATTGATCACGACCCGGGGCTTTCCAACTGCATTGATAAGTGGTCTGCCCGCTGTGTTCCCCAACACGTATGCCTCACCTCCTTTTGCTCCGTACATAAAGGTCTGTCCGACATCACCGAAGACCACGAGCTTTCCATTCTTTACTATCTGCCCGAGCTGGTCTTGCCCATCACCATGGAGGTAGATCTCTGCACCATCGAGAGCAGAACCGAGATAATCACCGGGCGTGTCATAGACATCAATCCGGACACCGGTGGTTCGAGGTCCCAACCCGGAGCCGAAGAATCGCTGACCCTGCACGTTATACACGATAAACCTCCTCCAGCCACTCTTATACGCGCTTACCAGCAGTCGTGCGATACTCTCATCTCCCTCGGACGGGAACTTCGCTCCATTGATGATCAGAACATCGTGCGGTCTCTCGGGTGGTCGTAACGCGTTCTTATTGGACCAGCAAATCACATGGTAGATACCCGCGCTTTCAGCTTCTATACGCGCGGTCTCATCGAATATGGCATGCAAAGCATCTTTTACCATCTGGATTACTGAACTTCTCTTCTTGCTGCCCGTATCGTATCGGCGGTCGTTGAGGAGTGTTAAACCCGCTATCACGGTCCTCTTCGTCTGCTCATCGTCCTTTGCAGCGGTCGCAAGCTCGGCTACACCCCATCGCAGGGTATTGCAGTCCCATTCCTTTACCACTCTTTTAAAGAACTCGAAGAGATGTTCAGGGCTTCTCAATGCCGCTTCTATCCGTTCTCTCTGTCTCATCCTGTCCGAAGGTGGTATGATCGGGAGTGTGCAATCGCAGTGCCACTGATATTCAGGGAGTTTGACGATGTGCCCGAATTTATCGGTGCAGACGAGCCTCTTCTTCTCTTGATCCTCGCCTCGGAGGGTGAAGATAAACGCGCCACCATCCGTATGGCTTCCACCACGTGCATTCCAGTACTTATCTGCGATCGAAGGAAATCGCTTATCTTCCCCTGATAAGCTCTCAAGTGTTGCATCGATCGCCTGAGAGCTTATCAGGGGAAGATAAGATTGGAACTCTTCTCCTTCGACGAGAGCAAATACCTGCGGTCTCAGCATCGAGGTATCAGTTATCCCGATCAACTGGAAATACTGCTCGTAAGGCTCGTTTCTCACAATTATAAAGAACCAGGGACCGTCAGGCGAGCCATGCATATGGGTGGTCTGGATAGCGGCATATATCTGCTGCTTTTCGGGCGGGAGCATATCGAAGTCCAGCTCGGTCGTGGGCGCCAATGCCTCGATGATATACTCCAGTGGATAGTGATACTCCCTGTTTAGCAGGTCAAAGAGCTGAACGGCTACCTCGGTATCAGTCAGGAAGAGGAGATGCCTGCCGCGCTGTTCAAGATACTCCACTAAGGAATGGTAGTTTGCGAAATCACCATTATGAATAAGCGCTTCGTGCATTCCGATGAACGGGTGAGCGCCGCCAGGATGCCAGACCTTTCCCCTTGTGGGGTACCGTTGATGCGCGATCCAGACATGAGCTCTGCATTCCTCAAGTTTATAGTAGCGGATAATGTTCTCCGCATACCCAACGATCTTCAAGATCATCATGTTCCTGCCGTGGGAGAGCACAAACGCCCTCTTTTCGCCAAGCGAAGCGTAGAATTTCTTATTGATCCTAACGCTCGTTTGATAAATGAACTCGTCCTCAGCCCTTCTTCTCTCCCAATTTCCCATATCGTTTTCCTTGATGAACGAATCGAGCACCTCTTCTTTAACCCGGACAAAGTATCGCCAGACATCCGGTGGTCTGGTCTCCAATCCCTCTATCGTTCGATAATCTGATACCGTCGGTATCCGTTCCGCGTGGTCAACCTCCATAACTGGCGTAATGAACTCCGCTTCGAGCTCTTCCCGGGCTTCAAGGTCCAGGAGTGCGATCTGGATCAGATAATCGGCTTCAAGGATCGCCCTGGGCACACCGAGGTCCTCGTGGGATAAACCTACCGCGGCTATACCGCCTCCCTTTCCGTTGCCCCGGTTATGCATCTGCAAGGCGGGTTTGAATAGATGTTTTCCCTTGACCGGGATCGTGGATATGAAACCAACGACACCACATCCGCCTTCCGCCTCTGCATTATACGAGCTGCTCATGATCCTCGTTCCTCCTTTGCTCGTCTGCGTGAATTAAACAGTCATATCGTCCCACCAATTCCTGTATACTCCTCATCCCGAACCGTTTGAGGATCTCAACAAGCGTGCTCCTCCATGCCGCAGAGAGATTAATGAGCCGCTGAGCACCCCAATCAACATCAATCGCTTTGGAAAGCTCCGGGTCCGTTGTCGCGATACCACGGGGGCATCCCCTTCCGGATTCGCACGTTCCGCACCGAACACAGCCCAGAGCCACAAGTTCCGCGGTGCCGGTAACCACACCATCCGCCCCGAGTGCAATCGCTTTTGCCACATCATGGGCGGTTCTTATACCACCACTTGCGATGACCGTCATCTTATCTCTGAGCCCCTCAGCTTTCAGAAACGCATGCACTTTTGGTATCGCATACTCGATCGGCATGGCGATATTCTTTTTCGCGATCTCAGGCGCTGCCCCGGTGCCACCGTAACTCCCATCGATATGGATGATATGTGCACCTGCGTAGTAGCTTCCCACCGCGACCATGTCAACATCCCGGGGCGTTGAGACTTTCACCGAGATGATCGCCTGAGGATTGATCTCTTTGATCCAATCGATATGCTTCTTATGGTCTTCGACCGAGTAGACGCTATGGAACGGAAATGGCGAGAAGAGGCTTGTACCCGCAACAGCTTCGCGCATCCGTGCAACTTCTGGTGTTACTTTATCCGCGAGTAAATGCCCGCCGAGACCTGGTTTTGCGCCCTGTGCATACTTGAATTCCACGATCTTTACCCGTTGTATGGTATCCTCAGATACCCCAAAGAGTCCGGTTGCAACTTGCGTAATCATGGTATCATCAAATGCTTTGAGTTCCTCCGGGTAGCCCCCTTCACCCGTGCAGGTAAACGTGCCCAAAGCTTTCGCCGCGTTTGCCCGTGCAACCATGACTGCGAGGCTGACTGAACCGAATGACATCCCGCCGCCATAGAAGGGCACCTTTATGCTGAGTTTCGTGCCTTCACGCTTATTGAGTTCTACCTCGGTAGATATCTCCTCACGGTCAAGCTCGTCTATCCTGCCCTCCTGTGGAAACTTGAAGAAGATGCGGTCGAACCCGCCACCTGAGTTCCCAATTTCATATCGTGGACCTTTCAGCGGCAGTCCCGTCTCCGCTTGTTTCCAGGTGCCGAGTATAAGGTCACGAGTCCAGCGATAATCCCCCATGGTCCGATAATTACTGCTCTTTTCCACTGAAAGCG
>RXIE01000163.1 GCA_004212135.1 Candidatus Methanophagales archaeon ANME-1-THS
TGAGATCGAAAAGTTCTTACCATGGCTCACTCAGACCTCAAGAAGGTACTGGACCGCTCTATGGAACAAATTCCTGAGGTGAGCGCGTAGTGCGATCGCTGCGTGCGAACCGAACGGTGAAATGGAAGCGTGGTTTTGATGATTATTGATGCATCCTTCACCTCCCTCGGTTTAAATTCCATGAGGTCGAGCAGGTTGCGATAGAGCCCAGTTCCAGAGCTATAGAACTCTGCTGGATGGCCTGGCTCATTCAATCCGAGGCGGGATCAACGCGGCTGGCCAAATATACCCCTCTCCTGCCTATGATCCAAGATGAACCGCAATCGGGGTTATTAGGCCGATGGCGAATGGACCACAAAAAGGTTAGAGCTCGTCCGGTGTAATAAACCCTTCCCGTTTCAACCAGAGGATCGCACGGAAGAATGCATCTGCTCGTTTACCGCAGGTGATGAAATCGTACAGCTCCTTAAGTTCTGCGAGAGGAATCGAATCGAGAATGCGGATAGCTCGCTCAATCGCTATAATCCCCGCTTCTCCCGCTGCTTCCCAGTACCCTTCTACCCAGAAGAGCCCGATTCTTCGGAATAACAGCTCGTCCAGCTCCTCAGCCCGTAATGCACGAATTGCATCACCGATTTCACGCGCAAGATTTGTATACCTCCTCGGTTCCCATCGCTCGAGCCTTGCCTGTACGGGCGAGGGGTTGTGATCTTCGCCGAGGAGGAGAAGAATATCCCCTTGCGCTCTTGCGGCAATTTCGTCCAGTTGTCTGGCAATTTCCGCGTCCCTCAGTTCAATCTCCTCCAACTGTAATTCCATTGCTTCCCGATACTTCTTCCCCGCTTCTCGATAGCTCCGCTGAAAAAACAATGCAACGTTTTCTCGCAGCGCCTCGCCATGCTGCTCATACAGTTCACCGGCTAATGCGGGCATTCTTTCCAGATAGATCCTCTTCCCCGTATTATGGATAAACTCCTCGAGCGTCGCCCATGAAAGTGCGGGTTTCAAGACATCCACGGGATGGAGACGCGGCGAGGCCTTACCCTGCGCTAATTCGTTGAAGTGCTGCTCTATTCTTTCCCGTTCGCCCTGCTCAAGAATAGTGGTGAATTCCAAGAGGATTATTTCGACCCGTGGTAAGAACTTTTCGATCTCAACTGCCCATCTTCTCCATATCTCCTCCTGGTGCGGGATTGCTATGTGATAGACGGTTACCGCGCTCCGAGTTTTCTTGTCCGTTGTTTGCATCAGAAAGTCACGATTGGTGCGTCGCTCAATCTTTTATATTCCTTCGACGCTAAAGGATATTAAGCCTCTCATCTGCTCTGACGCTCAGCCGAGCTAACCGAGTAACGTTCGTGGAGATGGAAGAAGAATCGTTGTCTCGCTGGATAGCAGAGACCAAAACTGAGTGGGATGCGGCATTCAAACTGATGCTGAACTATTATGAAACCGAGCTCTTCCGGAGTTTCAAAATTGCGTACCATGCTGCTACCTGGTATCGGTTTAAAAATCCCGCGCTCATCTTTCCCGAAGAACGAGAGATGCTATTTTCAACTCCCAATGCGGAGATACCGTTCGATTATTATCCCTCGCAGATCGCAAAATTGGGTATCAACGCCCATAACTTTGCCTATCTGGCTGATGTTGAGGAATATTATCCCTATAATTTCTCATTGTTCCTCTGGGAACAGAAGGAGTACATTACACCACTCCAGCGAGCGAATTTGAGGGTCGCGCATTTTATCCCTGATGCGCTCGTCGAAGTGACTCGCGAGGGTCTTCGGAGTTTTTTGAAATCACGAGGGAAACTCGAGGGACTGGGTTCTTATGAGGATCCGCTCGTCGTAATCGAGACCCTCGGGTTGATGGGAATGCCCCGAAGAGATGATATGCTCAATTTCGTGAAGGACGTGAACGAGGACAGAAAAGCGGGCGCCACGTTTAATGCATTCTTAGAGACACCGTATCTCTTCTCATTCGCCGGCATGGTGACCCCGCCCGCCTTGAATGAGGATAAAAAATACGGAATTAGAAGAAGGGACGAATTAGCACGTATAAAAATGCTCATGAGTCACTATGTAAGCGGAGAACTGCCCGATGAGACGCTGCACGCAGAACTCCAGAGGGCGGGCTATACCACCACCATCGAGGATCGAACGTACAAACCGGAAGATGCGGTTGACCTCAGATGGGTCAAGCTCGAGTATGCGCTCGAACGGGTAAAGAAGAGTATCGCTGTGTACGAGCATAAAGCCGCTCATTCGAACTATTACTGCTATGCCGATATGGTAGACGCACTGATGAGAATAGCAGAGAAGGAGAGTACCGCTGCTCAATCATATCTGTAGTTCCTGCGAGGGTGTGAGCTACCCTCTTCATCCCACTACTCATCATTTTAGCATGCGAGGGTAAGCTGGTGGGTGCTGCTCAGGATATCCGCGAGCTTGTGTTCCGTGTAGCCAAACGGAGACAAGATACTCGCACCTGCTCGAAGCAGGTGGGTTACATATCTCCTTTTATCATAGCGCTCATCACCCCGTGCGAGTGGCCAGGCTTTTACTTTCCGCTCATAGCTCTGTGATCCCGCATCGGTAATCACGTAGGTAATCTGCTCTCCCGGTCTCACCCTCAACCCCCGCTCCTTGAGCTGCAGTAAACAGGCAACATTGTTCGTGAGCTGCGTGTAATCACCCAGATCTTTTGAAACGACCGAGGTGAAGACAAGATCTTTCAAATCGCATGCGCCACTCATGACCATCGCTGTATACTCCTTCAGGACTTCGATCACCTCCGGGATCACCTCATGTAATTCCGCGAGATCATTCGCCGCTGCCATAACCCTGAGCATATCCATCTGTGCATTCTTAATCAGTGGTGGGCTATCGCTCCTTCTGAGTTCCAGGCCCCGAATTTTCATAGCACCATGCTCAAAAAGGCCATAGTATCGATTCAGTGCACCCGTTCGGTCAGCCCTTCGGGGAAGAAACACGATCCACTTGTAGATGCCTTCGAGCTCAAGTGCGATACCCGTTTCTTCATATATCCGGTCACGCAGTGTTTCATGAGCAGGTGCATCCGTGGTGCGACTCTTCAGCCAGAGCGAATCCACAATGCCATGAAGTACTGTGTATCCCATTTCCTCGGCGATTCGTGCGGTGGTGAGCAACAAATCCCTGCCATACGCATTAATAACTTCGTGGCATTCTATTCTCCCGAACCGCGCGTTTCTGTACCCGGTATAGCCAAAACAGGTGACGAGTATCCACTTCAGCGCATTTTTTCGTGCCTCGTAGATTTCGCGGAAATCACGGTATCCATTGTCCTTAAGCCGCTTCTTATATACCGCCCTCCGGGTAATGATCGGTTCCAAAACACGCGGAATGAGTCCAATCCGCTTTTCGCAGATAGGATAATCAATGATAGGAGCACGCTGGTTGCTATTCTTACAGCAGGGACAGAGCACGGTCTCGGGCGATACATTGTGCTTCACCATGATCGCAGGATACAGCGAGGTGAAATCAATCTCCACGACGTTCTCATGGATCCCTACAGTGGGCTCGTAGATCATACCGCCGCGGTCCGCGAGGAAGAGTGTTTTCGCATCCTTGAACTCCTCGGGCACGTTCTTTTTCCAGCGCACCAGGACATTCTCACGGAGTGCTTGCGCGATTTGCATCGCGGTAATGACCGTGCCCGGGGTTACCCGAGCAAGGGTTTGCAGCGGTATGCTTGATAACCTCGATAACTCGATGAGACCATGTATGCCACCCTCTTGATAGATGAACGAATGAGCATGATCAATGTGGATGCGACCATTGAGCAGGTATCGTGGCGGCTTATAAATGATCCGCCCATAACTAACGTATGATCTCCCCTTTCCTATTCGTGTGGGCATCAAGTCACGATCCCGACCGAGGTAAAAATCGTCCAGTTCATTGACCTGAGCCCGGTAATAGAGATAGGGGAGGAGGAATGAATCACCATTCTCGGTGTACACCAGGTCTGGGTCCATGGTGCGCATCTCTGCAGCCAGTTGCAGGAGCAGTTCCGCCTCTTCACGACCCTCAAGAACCATATCCCCAAGGAATAGGCTTGCAAGTGGATCATCAGGTCCTGGAATTCCCTCTGCATCGAGCTCTGCACCCAACTCCACGCCTCTCAATGCGGGTATCGTATAATCAATTCCATTACTGTCTTCAAGGAGTTCCAGGTTTAGGCTCTCCTTATCGTTCTTTGTCTCGATGAGCGTCATTGGAGCCACTCCTCTTGCCTGCAGATACGCAAAGGGGATACTGAGATCCACATTGAACAATTCGTAGCGAGAGAACTCACCCAGCTCATCGATCTCCCGAGCCAGCTCCATGAGCCTCCGGTACTCCCTGAACGAGACTCGTAACACCTTTTTTACTGGCTCACCGGGCCACAAACTTTTATCCTCGTATTCCAGCGAGTGTACCGCATGATCAGCCGCGAGCTCCAGCTCTAAAGTCGCCAGATCGGCTGAGGATGCAGAGAGGTAGAAGGAAGGGTAAAAACTGGTCTCATATTTTTTAACCGCTCCGTTCTCTCCTTTAATCCAGATGACGATGCAATTATGCTCAAAATCGGCATCCACATCAAGTATCCAGCCCTTCATCTCGCCTGCTCGAGTTCTGCTATCTTCTTTCGCAATTCCCCGAGTTCTTTCTCCTGCTCCAGTAAGATTGAGATGATCAGTGAGTCCACAGGATCAGTCCGGGCGTCGTAGCTGGCAGCACTCGCATGCATCCGTGCCTTTTCCATCAATCGATCGAACGCTTCTTTATCCTCTTTTCGCAGTGCGCGTCTGAACTCCTGCCATTCTTCGATCAGGTTCTCGAGTACCGTTCTATAGGTCGGGACAGTCCTACCCACGTTAGCACCTCCCAGACTCCATAAATTCGTCTAAGGTCGTTTGATAGATTGATACAGGCATATAGTGCATGAGAAGACCTCGGTTCGGTACCTGGAGCTCAATACCTCTTCTCTTACCCTCTATGCTCAGGATTTTGTCTACCCCGTCATACAATAGGGTATCCAGTGACGAAGCACGGGGCGTAGTGAGCCTCTTTCGGGTGGTTATAATCGATATCACGTTATGGTTCTGGGTAATCGCCCGGATATTCGCGAGGCATCTCCTCAGAATGGTTCTCGCCTCTATCTCGCTCACCTGTCTGTCCATGAGGAGATCGGTGATGCAGGCAATGACCACGAGCGACGGTTCACAGCGCGCAACCACTTCGTCGAGCCGCTCAGAGATGATCGAGTCGAGCTGATACGCCGTAAATGCCCGTGCGACCAGTATCTGTGATAAGACTTCATCTGATTTGAGTCCCGCTCGTTTTGACAGGGACGCGATCGTGTACAGATCAATCGAATTTCCACCATCGACAAAGACGACCGCAGCTTTAAAATTCCTGACTGCTCTGACGCATACCAGCGAGAGTATATCGAACGCGAACGGATGGTGGCCCTCTATCAGCGTTATTGTTGATGCGTGAAACCCGCCGTACCAAGCATCGATCCGGGGTATACCCGTGGAGAGGATTCTGACCTCCGACTCACTCACGATTTCCTGGACTGGCTCTTCAATCATCTCTGGTCTGGTGGAAGGCATGTGGAAGAATTTAACTCCTCATATAATACTAACGAGTCACCAGTATTAAGATTTTAAAGACAAGTCGGGGGTCGGTTAGCTGCTCCGTTTCAGGCTCTCAAAGACCAGTATCGCAGTGATTAAATCCTGGAATGCAACGCCCGTCGATTTGAAGAAGGTTATATCATCTGCGCTCGTCCTGCCTTTTGCTTTTCCGAGTACCACATCACCCAACGGAATCAAATCTTCCTTCTTCAAGAGCCCTCGCTCCAGCCCCTGATAAACCTCACCCGAATGGATACACTGCCCGAGGTCATCAACAAATATCCGGGACTTTTTCAACACCCCCGGATCGAATTCAATCTTCGATTTGGAGTCCGCACCCACGCCGTTGAGGTGCGTTCCAAGCTTTATCAGGTGAGGAGGGATGAACGGTTCGGTGGCTGTAGTTAAGGTCGTCACGATATCGGAATCCACAGCTTCTTCCAGACCGACAACGTTTATATCAACCCCCAATTCCGGTTCGTAGAGCGCTTTAAACTCTCGTGCACGTTGTTCGGTTCTATTATACACCTTTATTCGATTGATAGAAGGTCGTACGGTCAGTATTGCCTTTGCCTGGTAGGGGGCTTGCTTTCCCGTACCGATGATCCCGAGCGTTGTGCTATCTCTTCTCGCTAAGACGTTGGTTGCCACGCCGGTCGCCGCTCCAGTTCGATACGCAGTCATCTCTTCAGCCTGCAGGATCGCGATCAATTCCTGTGTTTCAGCATCCCGGAGCAGATATTCACCTAAGACAGAAGGCAAACCTCGTTTTGGATTCTCAGGTGCAACGGATATAATCTTCACGCCGCAATACGCGCGATTGTAGTTTGGCAGGTATGCAGGCATACACCGCATATCAGAGACCTCGGTATAAATGTAGACCTTGCACGGCACCATACTGTAGCCTAATGAGCTCTGTTCAAACCCTTTCTGGATCTCAGCGATGAAAACCTGCCATCCAAGAGCTTCGATCGTCTCTTTCAGTTCTTCGTTTGTGATAAGAAAGGCATTCAGTTCCTCTATCTTCTTCATCGCTTGATTAGAGTGATTATAATAATCGTATATAAAAAATTGTCATTTTGATCGAATTATCTTACGGTCTACCTAATGCCGAGGAAACTTCACACAAAAAATAAGGTGACGGCACTTTTACGTTGATGACCCATCTCTATCCTAACTCCTTTGCGAAATTTGCCGCAGCTTCTAAATCTTGTGCATTAGGCAGACCGTAAGATAATTCGATAATGAGTTTTAATGGCCCTACCGTATCAAATCCTCGACACGAAAAAACACCACTAATAGTAAACCCTTTCGCTAACAACCTCCGCTTTAATTGCCTGTTAAAATTATTTATAAAACGACCCTCTCTTATCCCACTTGTCGAAAAGATAAAGGCCTTTTTGTTATTAACCAGAGGTAAAGTACCAACAAGATCTAATAAGGCTTTATCATGTTTTCCCCAATAAATCCCTGAGCCGAAACCGATCAAATCATATGCTAGAATACTCTGTATATTCTGCATGTCCACCTCATCGACCTTTACTAACGGTGCGTTAAGAATAGTTGCCAATGTTCGAGCGATCTTCTCAGTATTCCCCTGATGCCGTGAAGAGTAAATGATGACTATTTTCAGCTTTTATCACCTGTATAGTTGAATTGAGGTAGTTTTATGTATTTTTGTTCTCCATGGCACTAGTTGATTTTTCAGATTCTTTTGCGGAACGGAGAAATCTACGCCGGTTTCAAGGCAATAAAATTGCAGAGTACGCTAATGCAGATACAGGAACACAGGAATACGAAAACTCCCTGGCTTTCTTTATTATCCATGGAATTTAACCCTCACACTATCCTTTGCTCGACTGGAGAAGTTTAGTCCACCGGTTGATGTGCTCGTCCTCGTCCATCCGGTCCTTTTCAATTATCTTGCGCGTATCATCATCCCACTCGATTGTTCGGATGAGCTCATCGTAGTGGTGAACCGCCTTAGACTCTATCCAGATACCAGTTTTGAGAATTGCCGCAGGACCCCGTAATCGTGAGACGTACCCAAATATCGCACTGATGGTCCAATTAATCCATCTGAGCTTGCTCGGTTTCCACCCGTATTCGTACAGTTTGACCTGAAAATCCTGGAGGTGCGTCACCTCATTACACATAGCGGCGATCAACAGACGATTGAGTTCACTCGGTTCGCGCGTAATCTGATGCTTGTAGACATTGACTGCCATCGTTTCTGCGGTATGTAACGTAAGCAACCCCTTTTTAATACCCTTGAGCCGTTTGGGAGACATTCCCGTTCCCCGCATCTGGATATTCTCAACCCGCAACTCGGGTCGTATTATCGAGACATCATAATCCGATTCACCAGGTTTTTTCTCCTGCTGCTTTCCCATAAAGAGACGATTAGGAGCAGGGCTATAAAAATAAAAATGAAGTTTATCAATTCGTGAGCGTCTATCATGTGTAATATATATGATATGAGCTACTCCAATAGTAGAGAGGGGACGATAGGTATGGCGGAAGTAAAAGCGGTAAAAATCCTGGATACCACGCTTCGTGATGGCGAGCAGACGCCCGGAGTGTCTTTGACGCCGGAACAGAAATTAATGATTGCAAAACAACTGGATGTACTCGGGGTTGACATTATCGAAGCGGGAACTGCGGTTATCTCCGAAGGAGAGCAACGGGCGATCAAGGCGATAGCAAATGAGGGTCTTAAGGCAGAGATTAGCTCCTTTGCTCGGCTTTTAAAAGGGGATATTGACGCGGGGATTAAAAGTGATGTTGACACAATTAACCTGGTTGCCCCGGTCTCTGATAATCATATCAAGAAGAAGTTGAAGATGGATCGTGAAACGCTGAAAGCGAGGACGATTGAGATGGTAGAGTATGTAAAAGAGCATGGGTTGAAGGTGGAGATCAGCTCTGAAGATGCTTCACGGGCTGATATGGCATTTTTGAAATCCTTCTTCTCAGATTTAGCTCCGATTGTTGACCGCTTGTGTTTCTGTGATACCGTTGGGGTCTTGTATCCGGAGCGCACGAGGGAGCTCTTTCAGTCGCTCTGCGTAGTGAGCACACCAGTTTCGGTACACTGCCACAATGACTTCGGACTGGGCACGGCGAATACAATCACCGCGATATTAGCGGGCGCGAAGGTCGCGCATGTCACGGTGAACGGGCTGGGAGAACGAGCGGGTAATGCGTCCTTAGAGGAGGTAGTGACCAGCTTAGAACTGCTCTATGGCATAAAAACAGCGATTGCGAAAGAGAAGATGTATGAAACCTCTCGCTTGGTCCGGCAATTGACCAAGATGCCGATTGCACCGAACAAGCCCCTTATGGGCGATAACGCCTTCACCCATGAGTCAGGAATGCACGTCCACGGAACGATGGCTGATACGAGTTTGTATGAGCCGATTGACCCCACGATTATAGGAAGGAAGAGGAGGTTCGCGTTCGGGAAGCATACGGGTCGAGCATCCGTGAGGATGGCATTGGAGGAGATGGGCATCAGTGCGGATGAGGACCAGACGCTGAAGATCCTGACGAAGGTGAAGGAACTCGGCGACAAGGGTAAATTGGTCACGGACTCAGATTTCCAGGCGATTGTAGAGGATGTCCTGAGCATCGAAAAGGAAGAGAAGATAAAACTGGTTGACCTCTCGGTCGTTTGTGGGAAGCGGGTGTATCCAACTGCGTCAATAAGATTGGAGATAGACGGCGAAGACGTGGTGGAAGCAGGTGTTGGCGTCGGTCCGGTGGATGCCGCGATAAATGCCTTGAGGAAAGCACTGTCAGGAAGGGAGATGAACGATATACGCCTCGAAGAGTACCATGTGGACGCGATCACGGGTGGAACCGACGCGCTGGTTAATGTCATCGTAAAGATAAGCAGGGGCGATAAGACGATAACCGCAAGCGGTGTGAGCGAGGACATTGTCATCGCTTCGTTATATGCACTCCTCAACGGAGTGAATCGATTATATCGGTGAGACTTTTCCCTGGATACTCGTTCATCATCCGGAATAGCACCTTATTCCGGCATTTTCTTCGGTCTTTTGCGATCAAGATCCGCGAGCTCCTTCACGATCAGGATTCGCTCCTCCGGATGGCGGCATATCAGAATCGTGTTCAGAGGTTTGGACTCTTCCGAAAGAAGCATTGGCACTTTCCGTAACAGTTTTACCTTCTTCTTCAGCCTATGCTCAGCTTCAGGGGCATACCATTTGGCCAGCGCTTCGAGATCAGGAAAGAAAACCTCATCGTTCTCCATTTTCTTCTTAGTCTCACCTTGTCTTAGCTTCGGAAGGTCCAGCCAGCCATAGCTATTTGCATACCATTGATCTCTATGCTTTTCAATCACTTAAATCTATCGGATGGTACGATGCGGCTCGATAAGAGCGGTGAATACGGGGAGATAAAAGGTATATGGACGAATTTCATTAGTATATCGTACCCCATTGAGAGGAGTGTGCGCGGTTTACCTGCGCGTGGTGAGATGAATGGCCGGAGAGTCCCAACCCCGAAGCAGATGGCTGTATGTTTCGATCGTGCTGATCGTGATTCTCATAACGCAAACAGGTGTCTTTTTGTATGCACTGATCGATTTTCAGCGAGAGATCGAAGAACTTCAAACAGAGCAGGAATCTGATTTTGCGAGTCTCACGCGATCGATCGATCGTTTAAGGTCTGATCTCGATCAGCTTCAGCAGTTAAATGGCCTCGTGCCATCATCGGGCGTAACGCCGGTCCTGATTTACGATTTGTCAAAAGATTCAGTCGTACTGATTACCGCAAAGCAGCAGCAGACCTTCGGTGGTCTTGTGCCGGTCTCGAGCGGCTCGGGGTTCGTTTACGATCAAGAAGGGCATATCGTTACGAACAACCATGTGGTTGAGGATGCCGATGCGATCGAGGTTACGTTCCCGGACGGAACGATTGCACAGGCTGTGCTGGTAGGGACTGACCCGTACAGTGATCTCGCAGTCATCCGGGTGGACAGCCCGTCTGAATTGCTGTATCCGCTTCCATTGGGCCGGTCATCTGACCTTCTGGTAGGCGAGAGCGTCATGGCTATCGGAAACCCGTTTGGCTTGAGCAATTCCATGAGTCTGGGGATCGTAAGCCAACTGGGCCGGGATCTTGACGCGCCGGGTAATTATAAAATCGTGGATGTCATTCAGGTGGATGCCGCGATCAATCCCGGTAATTCAGGAGGGCCTCTTATGAATATGCACGGTGAGGTCGTCGGCGTGAACACCGCGATCATTCAGGGTTCTGTAGGGGTTGGATTCGCGATTCCGTCAGATACCGTGAGCCGGGAAGTGACCCAGCTCATTCAAACAGGTCGATATTTGCATCCCTGGATTGGTATCTCGTCGGTGGATCTTGATCCGGACATAGCCGGTGCGATGGGGCTCAGCTTCACGAAAGGCACGTTGGTGGTTGACGTGGTAGCAGGCAGCCCCGCAGAGGTTGCAGGCATTAAAGCGGGCACTCGACCCGTCACGATAAGCGGACGGACGTTTAGGATTGGGGGCGATATTATCGTCGGTGTTGATGGGATAACAGTCCGGAAACTTACTGATATGATTGTGTATATCGAACGAACCAAGAAGCCCGGCGATACCGTCACCTTCACAATAATCCGAGCCAGCGAACCCTTAAACGTCGATCTAACCCTCGGCGTGCGACCCCAACCGTAGTTTATTGAATCCGCGGCTCATTCCTCCCTGCACGTTCCGGTGTACGAACCACTGATCCTGAGTTCAGAACGGATGCGAACGACTTTTTGCTAATTTTACTATTTTTAATGTGATAAAAAGTCATTTTGGACAAAATCGAAAAAAATATAAGATGAAAAATGATAATCTTTCATGGAAGGGGTAAGGGTACACTCCTCATGGTTGTAGCATAAGCGATCAAAGCTACTACCCTCCCCTTCCACATCTCCCGTTAAACCCATCGATCTTCTTATATATAAAGCTTTCGGTGGTCGCCGCGGCTCAGTACAGTGCTGGGCTTAGAGCAGATCTTACGTATAGCAGAAGGTTGTAGCACAAGCTACCTGCATTAATCCACAATTACGACAAAAGAAATCGCGAAGAATCGATTGAACTCAAAACAGCAGAGCCTTGGACGGGATTTGAACCCGCGGTCTCCACCTTACCAAGGTGGCGCATTGGCCAACTATGCTACCAAGGCATCCTCTTATCATATATACGATACGCCCACTTAATATAACTTCCCCGGTTATCGCCCACATGGAGCGCCGCCGTCACTTATTCTTTTATATACAATAAATAAGAACTGAGGGTTGACAGGTACATGAGAATTGGGATCTTAGGGCCCGAAGGGACGTTTTCAGAAACTGCTGCCATGCAGTGGCTCAAAGTGAGCAGAAAGGGAACGGGAAAGAGGGATGATGTCCAGATAAACTATTACGAAACCATCGTTGATGTTGCTGAGAGTATCATGAGAAAAGAGGTGGATTATGGCATTGTTCCCATCGAGAACTCCTTAGAAGGTTCGGTGGGAGAGACGTTAGACCTGCTTTCGAGCGAGGAGAATGAACCGGAGATACGCATTGTCGGGGAGATTTTAATACCCATCCAAATCTGTTTATTGGCTAAACAAACTTCAGGAAATTCTGATCAAAAGGCTCTGCAATCGTTCGCAGGAATAAGAACGGTGGTTTCACATCCTCATGCACTCGCACAATGCAAGCAGTTCATCCGCGACCGATTGAGGGCGAAGGGCGTGGAGGTGAAATCGGTGGATAGCACGGCAGCAGCAGCGAAGATGGCTATGGAGGATGAAGAGGTCGCTGCATTAGCATCTGAAGAAGCGGCGAAGAGATACCGGCTTACCATCCTGGCCGAGAATGTGCAGGACAGTGAGAGCGTGACGAGATTCGTTACACTCTCTACGTCTGATATTGAAACGGAAGCTACCGGAAAGGACAAGACTTCGCTTTTGATCTATTTAAGGGACCGTCCGGGTGCGTTATACGAAGTTTTGGGCGAATTTGCGCACCGGAAAATCAACCTTACAAAGATCGAGTCCCGACCTTCCAAGCGCGCATTGGGCGATTACATGTTTCATATCGATTGTGAAGGTCATTTAGAGGATAAGGAGATAAAAGAAGCGTTGGAAGGAGTGAAACGGAAAGTGGCGAGGTTGAAAGTGCTAGGGGCTTATCCAAAGGCAAAATGAAGATCGTAGTAACGGGTGGTGCAGGCTTTATAGGTTCGCATCTGGTTGATCGCTTATTGGCGGAGAAGCATGAGATCGTGGTGCTGGATAACCTGAGTTCAGGAGATGAGCGATTCATTGCGCCGCACCTCGGTAAACCGGTCTTCCAGTTTCACCACATAGACCTGCTGAATGATGAGATCACCCGCTATTTTGAGGACGTCGAAGAGGTTTGGCATCTGGCCGCGAATCCTGAAGTGAGACTCGGTGCAGTAGATACACGAATTCACCTGGAGCAGAATCTCATCGTGACCTATAAGGTGTTGGAAGCAATGAGGAAGAAGGGGGTGCCCCGTATCATATTCACCTCCTCATCCACCGTGTACGGCGAGGCGGAACAACTGCCGACACCCGAGGAATACCCTACCATACCTATTTCGCTCTATGGTGCCTCGAAACTTGCCGCTGAAGCCCTCATCGCATCGTATTGTCACACCTTTGAGATGCGGGCCTGGATATACCGGTTTGCAAACGTTATCGGTAAACGGTCCACGCACGGGGTAATCTACGATTTCATACACAAGCTCCGAAGCAATCCGAGGGAGTTGGAAATCTTGGGCGACGGAACCCAAAGTAAGTCGTATATTTACGTGGATGACTGCATCGACGCGATGTTTGCGGGTTTAAAAGCAGATGATAAGAGGGTCTATATCCTCAATATCGGGACACGTGATATGATACCGGTGCATCGAATTGCCGCGATTGTCTGTGAAGAGATGCACATTTCATCAACCTTCAAATTCACGGGCGGTAAACGCGGATGGAAGGGCGATGTCCCGATTATGCTGCTCGATGCCTCGAAGTTGAACAAATTGGGCTGGAACCAGCGATATACGTCAGATGAGGCGGTAAGGAAGGCGACACGAGATTTGTTATCCCTGCTCTAATACTTTTTCTAAACGCTCACGTATGACTTCAAACCCGGACGTAAGAAGTTGATCAGACCTAAAAAAGGGGTAACGGGGGAAAAAATGCCCCCAGGTTTTAGTTTTACTTCATCACTTTCCGTAGTGGCCCAATTATCCTGGGATACCCAACCGCCATCATGTGGCAGCCCGCGGCCGGCGTTCCCTTGAGATACTCGAGGAAATTGGTGAAGTACTCCACGTTGATTCGGTCAATTTCGTCCTTCTTCTTCTCTTTGTCCTTGATATCCTTCGTCGCTTCCAGCGATTTCAGATAATCAGGTGGAACATCAACGCCCGCAACGTACTTATCGAAGAAATCAGCCGCTCCGAAACTCTTGGCCGGGAAGATACCCACCAGAATTGGAACATCGACCTTCCCCAATTCCTTGAAGAACTTGTCCAGAACCTCGGGGTAGTACACGACCTGTGTTTGTATGTATTCCACGCCAACCTTGATCTTTCGCTTCACCTTGGCAACCTCAGCTTTGAGATGTGCCGCTCCAGGTGCTGCAGCGCCTCCGACATGCAGTTTCGGTGGGTTGTGGATCTCCTTACCCACAAGGTCCTTCCCTTCATCTACCATCTTTCGGATCATGTAGATCAGGGTGGTGGAGTCCAGATCGAAGACCGGCTTCGTGTCCGGTGTATCACCCAGGGATACATGGTCACCCGCTAATGCCAGGACATTCTTGATCCCCAGAACGCTCGCACCAAGCAAGTCAGACAGAAGCGCCATTCGATTCCTGTCCGCGCACCTGAGCTGGTATACACACTCCATACCGCTCTCTTTCTGGATTTTATAGGCGGCTGCCAGACTGCTCACATACGCGAAACTCTGAGGATTGTCCGTCACGTTGCAGGCAGTTACTAAACCCACGAGCTCTTTTGCCGCATGAATCTGCTCATCGACATCTCCCGCTTTTTCCGGTTCTAACTCGCCCGTGAAGACGTATTTCCCTTCGGATATCTCCTTCATCAATTGGCTATAAACTTCTCCTTTTGGCATTTTACTCTATCGCACTCCTATTTTTTCTCCTCTTCACGCTTCGGTTTTGAACTGATAGCATAGGACAGGAAGTCCGGGAGAGCTCCAAGTGCTGCGGTAATCGTATTAACCGGTTCTTCAATCTCGAACAGCCGTGGCCTCTTGCACTTGCTCCATTCGTGTGGCGCTCGCATCTCGATGAATTTGTCGAGTTCGCCCAATTTCTCCATTCGCTCATAGATCTTAACCCAGGCGCAGTCCTTTTCAGGGTCTATTTCGCACTTATTGTCAACGCGCACTCCTCCACAGGGCCCGTTCATCAATCCCTTGCCGCAGGAGGTAAGCGGGCAGATACCAGCCGTCTTACCCAGTTCACACATGCCGCAGGATAAACAGGTCTCCTTGAACTTGGTGGGTCCACCACCTACAAGGCCTATTGCATTATTCGCGGGATAGACCGGCTTCACAATACCCATTCCATCCTCGATATATTCGGTCGCTACTTGCACACCATCACCACAACTCATCACCAAAACAGCATCGCAATCTTCAAGCGCCTTTCGTTTCTTATTCAAGAACACTTCACTCTTTTCAACGTCACAGACTTGCATACTAAACGGCATAGGGATTTTGGTGACCGATTTCCCCGCGCTCACAAGTTTCGCTGCCATATCATCGATCGCTTTTCTGTCACCAGTATGATAGAACGTCGCACACCCGCCGCAGCCCACTATTACGATATTCTTTTTCCCGTCGAGGTAGCCCAGAATCTCCTCTATAGGCTTTTGCTCTTGCGCAATCATTTTATACCTCCAAGTATATGTTGGGAGGTTGTTATAAAAACTTTTCTATTTTTTACCCGGTGCTCGTCTCTTCGTATTTTAAACTGCTGGAATGCCGTTCTCGTAGAGCAAGAATCAAGTAGAGAACCTCGGAGAGCGAAATTCTGGACTACCAGAGGTGCGAAGAGCATGAATACGCCGACCATCTCGATTCTAAGATGATCCCGGTGCCTCAATATCCCTCGCGATGACACGTTACAACGAATCTAAAGACCGATGTGGCTTTTTACTCTTTTTGGGCAGTGCACTGAGCAGGTGCAACAGGGCTGTCAGAACTACGGTTCGGAGCGAAGACCGTTTTCGGATTGCATCAATTTGGATGTTATTTAAATAGAAGACTTAACAAGGTAAGGTATAGTATATACTGAGGAATGACGCCTAATCTGCCCGATGTGCAAGCATGCAGCCCGGACATAAAAATAAACCTGACGAGAGTGGGCGTGCAAAATGTGAAGAAGCTGGTGGAGGTAGCGAGAGAGGGTGGGAAGAGACCAGTCGTTCTCATATCCGATTTCCATATCTTTGTGGACCTCCCGGGTGATATCAAAGGAGCGAACATGTCGCGTAATCTTGAAGCGATTTACGAAGTGCTGGAAGAGGCGGTAGGTACGCCGACGTACGATGTCGAAGAATTGTGCAGCGAGGTCGCGAAGAGATTACTTCTCCGCCATGCCTATGCCACGACGGCTGAAGTGGGCATGAGAAGTGAGTATATGTTAAAGAGAAGAACCCCGGTGATGAGGATATCATGTCAGGAGCCTGCAACGATCTTCGCGGAGGCGCGTGCCTATCAGACACCCTCGGCGGATCAGAGAAACGGAATGAGAATAAAGAAGGTAATTGGCGCGGAGATTGTGGGAATGACCACCTGTCCGTGCGCTCAGGAGCTCATGCGCGAGAAGGCACTGGAGGAATTGACGAAGATGGGGCTATCCAAAGAGAACGGCAACGCTTTTCTGGATAGCATACCGCTGGCGACCCATAATCAGCGGGGGAAGGGCATAATCTCCATCGAGGTCGAAGATGATGTCAAAGTCCCCCTGGACAAGATAATCGGGATAATCGAGAATTCAATGAGCGCTAAAACCTACGAGATCTTAAAACGGCCTGATGAGGCAAAGATCGTGGAAATGGCGCATAAAAAGCCGATGTTCGTTGAAGATTGCGTCCGTGAGATGGCGAAGCGGGTGGTCGAAACGTTTAGAGACCTGCCTGACGACTCGATTGTGACGATAACCCAGATCAACGAGGAGAGCATTCATCAACATGATGCGGTTGCGGAGCGGGTTGCTTCTCTCGGTGAACTGCGGAAGGAATTAGAAGAAGGGAATACGCTTAAAGCCGGGGTGGCCTAGCTGGTTAGGGCGCGGCACTCATAATGCCGAAGTCACGGGTTCGAACCCCGTTCCCGGCATACTCTACCCATCACCATGCTCTGGTCAGCCGTTTTAAAACAAACAATCCTCACCACACGGGCAGAGAACGAACCGAATAGGATGGACGAAGGGAGAATGGAAACTCGTCGGCTACGAAACGAGAAATAGATGAGTCAAGGTGACTCTGTCCTACTCCACCTTGACCTTTTCCTTTGTCTTTTCCTCTTCAGCTTCGAGTTTCTTCTTATGCTCCTCCAGGAGCTCGATCTCCTTCTCGATCGCCTTCGTGATGGTTTTCAGGGTGCTTATCCGCGCGGTGATAATTGTAGACGCGAGTTTCGAGGGTTGGGGGATCGCAGCCCCAACCGAGGTAGCCCAATCGCCAGCAATGTCGCCGAGAACTTTGAGCGGGATAACTGCAGTCCCAATAAGTGCTTTGACCGCCTTACCAAAATCCTCGTCCCAGCCAGTACCAATAACGCAATAATAGCCGCCGAAGAGTTTATAGGCGCGCGAGACGGGGCATTGGGTGCAGATACACCCGCGTCGCTCCAGGTCACAATCGGTCTTCCCGCGAGCGCAGAAGAGCCCCTCCATACCGCTTTTCATGCACTCATTGTAACTCGGGCAGTCCATGCAGATGCACTTCTTCAGGTTCTCCTCAGTATCCGGTACCTTCATCTTTTTTTCTCCTTTGTAATACCCTATAAATACTCCGCATGATAAAAAGCATCAAACTTGTTTTCGGTATACCGTTCACAGCAGCGTGATAACCTTTAAAATCTCTCCGCACCAAGGTGTGCACGATGGAATACGTCGCATTCATAACCTTTCTTATCTGGATGGGTATATTGATCCTCCTGAGTTTTCTCTGCAATACGCTGCTCGGACGAATCTCGACGAGAAGGAGCTACCTGTATTTTATATGGCTCGGAGTGCTTGTCCATGAGTACAGTCACGCCTTAGCGTGTGTGCTTACCCATACCAAAATCACGGAGATTAAATTCGACCGTGGGGGCGGATATGTGAAACATCAAAGATGTAACCCCTTAGTTAATGCGATCGTCTCAATGGCCCCTTTATTCGGTTGTTCGCTCTTTTTACTCCTCTTAGCTTGGTTATTCGGGATACTACCGACCTATTGGCAGGTGAAGGGTGTGGTCTTTTATCCCGCGACTATCGATTTAAACGACACATCGTTTATTAACTCGTTTATTGCATTACTAAGCGCAACAAAAGAGACCTTCTGGGTAAATACGGTCGAGTTGTTCGGATGGACGACGCTCTTCTTTCTGGTATTCTTATATCTGGTCGGTTCGGTATCGGTCTGCATTGCACCAAGTGATGGTGATCTGAAACATGCAGCGTGGGGTTTACTGATCCTGATCGCGCTCGGCTTTCTCGTGCTATGGCTCAAGCCCCTAGGCTATATTCCCGGAGTTATTGGTTATTTCGGGACTCCGACACCAGTCCTTGACTTTAGCATCAAATGGCTTACGGTTGCGCTCGGAACCGGTTTAGTTGGCACACTTTTGATCTTACCGATTCTCGTCGCAATCGCACTCGTAATGGGAAAGTGAAGAAGAGACGATTGGGGAGTTAGCTCGATTAAAAAAGTGTCTGGTATACTACAACTCTGTTGATAACGCCTTCACAAGCGTTTTTAGCTCATCTATTCGGGCATTTGTCTTAACTGCGGTATCAGAGAACTGTGTTCTGCTCGCGGAAAAGCCATTCGAGTGCAACGCATCGATCAAGGACGAGAGAGGCGTAGGAGGAAGTTTCAAGCTCTTGCAGAGTGCATGGTGCTCGTAATAAAAAGGGATGTCCAGCTCGTGGATGCACGTGTGCACGATTTTCAGTGCTTCGTGCTTCTTACCCAGCTCTCTGTTTCCTAATTCCAGATGCACCTGTTCGCAAAACTCCTTCGCTTTGATTGGATGGAGATACAGCGGGCCCGCAACGCGCAATTTCTGACCACAGAGCGCACAGGTATTTGGTACGTTCAGATTCAGCATATCCGCGCATGGGAAGGTGAATCGATGGCCGCAGAAGAAGCAATGCGCGATGAACCCCAGCCGTTCGATGCACTCATCAGCTTTTCGCGCGCCTTTCTCCACACGGACGATAAGCCGGACGAAATGTGCCGAGGCATACGAGAGCAGCGGCTGGATCGCCTTGTCATATCTGGCCAGCTCACGTGTAACAGCACCCAGAAGGATGCGGGTTGCCATCTCCGCATGGTATTCGGTGTTCAGCGGTCGTGCACTGTAGTTCCGCATGCCGCCGGTATGCGCGCCGCATAAGGGCGCGGTATCCGTCGCCGTAATTAACAACAGCTTCTTAACCGATTGAGCAGCAGCATCAAGGAATGGAACCGGCGATCCAAACGGGTCGATATCGACCAGATCGTAGTTGGTTTGCAGGAGAAGCACGTTTGCATTCTCTTTATATGCTGTTGCGCGTTCTTCCACCGCGTTTAACGCGATATTTCGTTTTATCAGTTCATATGCGGGCGTGCTGCGGTCATTGATGGTTACGTGGAGGCCGACTTCGTTCGCTACCCGCACACCTCGTACGCCAGTGCCCGCGAGGGCATCTATATAGGTCAATTGGGCAGGGTTAGGATGAGATGAGCTGAAGGCGGCAATGCTCGCAATGTCAATATCACGGCACAGTTCCATCACGGGGTTATAAAAGATCGACTTCGTGGGGTGCTCTGGTACGATTATTCGTGTAGTTCCCTCATGAATCTCCGTCTCCGAAAACATCTTTTACTGCCTAATAGGAAAAGTTGGTTATATAAGTTCAGTTAATGGTAATCATAGAGGCTACATCAAGGTCAAAATATGCGATTGAGATTTTTTACAGATTTCCCTGACTTATTGCCCCGCTTATTTTTATATCTTTACACATAAGCAAAAAAATCGGAAAAACTTTTATCACACATGTTAATAATACAAAAATAAATGTTAGCCACATGGAGAACATGATCAGAGCAGGAAACAAGAACGAAATCCACTGTCAATCTGGGAAATGGGTTATTATTGATATCGGCTTTGCAAATAACGCTTCGAGTTGCGGTTTGTTAATTGATGACCAAGCACCTGTTGAAGTCAAATTTTATGACGCCACGAGTATGATTTGTAAGTACATCTCAAAGCAATCGCAGCCAATAAACCTGATAATTGAGGCCCCACTGTCCGTAGCCTTTGATAAAGATGGCAATCCAAAGGGTAGGTCCATTGAGAAGCATAACGGAAAAATTCGCTATTGGTACTTGTGCCCGGGTTGCACCACCATGGTCGCAGCCTTGTATCTCATTCGTTTCATCGTTCAATCAAAGCCTGAAAGCGAGGTTAGGTTGTTCGAGGGTTTTGTTTCATTCAAAGATTCAACTAAGAAGTCTAATCATTCAAAAGACGTCATTATGTTAAGGGAAGTGGTAGAAAATCCTCTGATGTTTTCTGACTCCATTATTTCTCCTGCGGGACTCAAAATGGATGAATCAGATATACTTCAAAGCGCGTTTCTCGTTGCGGGAATCGACGCAGGAGTTCCACCAGTTATAATGATATACGCCTAAATACCGCGGCTGAAGAGCCCGTTGGAATTTAGTGGGGCTAAAATACAACACTTATAGAAGCGCAATGGTTGCCGCACTTGGATCCAGCCCCTTCCACTTTACGTTGAATCCAAGGTGCGCCAGCACCTCGTCTGCATTCGGTAACTCTGCTTTGACGACGATTTCTCGTGCTTCTTCGTACTGCTCCAAACCGCTACGTTCGCCTTGACTGTCTTGAGCGGCAGCTTGTCGCTAGCTCCATTTATTCCAATATCTTCACCCATACGCAGGGAAAAAAAACGATCTTTATTCAATGTACATCAATTATAGAAGTAACTGCTGGGGGATATGAAGGGACTGAAAATAGTAGAGTTTGACGCGGCGTACGCGGATCATTTCAAGCGACTGAACCTGGTCTGGCTTGAACGGTATTTCCAGGTGGAGCCACTAGACCGTGCAGTTTTGAGCAACCCGGAAGAGGCGATTATCAAACCGGGTGGCATGGTCTTCTTTGCACTCCTGGATGGTACGGTAGTGGGAACCTGCGCACTTATCAAGCATGATGATGGCCTCTTCGAGCTCTCAAAGATGGCCGTTGCGGACACACATCAAGGGCAGGGCATCGGCACGCATCTCCTCAGGCATGCCATCGAGTGGACGCGATCGCAATCGATAAAGACACTTTTCGTGGAGACCAATACGGTACTGGAAAGAGCCGTGCGGCTCTATCAACGGGTCGGATTCCGAACAATTGCAGTCGATAGCTCAAACGCACACTATCGCAGAACCAATCTCAAACTGGAACTCAACCTCCAGGACCAATAATCCACACAATAGCCTAGAATAGGGTCCTTCGCTTATTGCAGCGCAATAGTTGCATCGTTTGGATCTAACCCCTTCCACTTTACTTTGTATCCGAAATACGCCAGCACCTCGTCCGCATTAGGTAACCCCGCCCCCTCGATGATTTCACGCGCCTCCACATACCTCTCCACAGCCATTAATTTCTTTTTTATTGTGCTGAGCTGCTCTTTTTTGACTACAACATCCTTGAACACCACATACTCCGGATTTTTCAAGGAGGCACGCACGGCCTCCTGACTCAGCCCGTATTTTTCAGTGAGCTTTTTTAGCGGTATAATATCCCCTTCGAGCACAATCTTCATTTTTTTAAACTGTTCAACCTGTTTCTTCACCGCTTCTTGTTCAATGTTCGCCAGGTATCGAACCACCTCACCTATCGGCACCTTCTTTGTATAAAGGATTAAAGGCTGATCGAGCCCAAATCCGAACGATTCAGCATTGAAACAGGCGAGATTCTGATCGATCGCTACCAATATGGTAATCGGTAACGCTCGGAGTTTTCGGAGCTTCTTTTTTAGATACTCATCCGTCCAGAACCCGACGATCTCAAAATACGTTTCCAGTTCCAGCTCTTTATGCTGGAACTTGAAATCCGGGATGAAGATGCCGCTGCGCGTGAAGAGCACGTCCGGCTCTCTGATAAGCTCCCAGTTCTTCGCCACCGACAGAGATACAAACTCGTTATAAAATTTCTGTTCAATGCTGCTGTCAAAATCCGGTACCGCTTCCCGCATCGGCTCTTCACCTGCCAGGAGGTCTTTATCATGACTGTCCATAACGAAATGATAGATCCGCGGCATATCTTCCCGGCGAATCACGATCTCGGCGTCCAATGTCCACGACTCGCTCCTGACGATGGCGGGTAAAAGTTTTGCGAGCGCCGTGCCGTACCGTTCACTCAGTTTCAACAGGGACGACGCACCTTCAACCCGTACCTTATTCCCTTCCTCCTGAAGATACATCAGCCCGAAATACTTGATCGCTCTGAAAATCTCGGGCGCCCTGGACGTAACGGCAATGGTCATACCGCTAGACTTAAACAAGAGCGTTTGCGCGAGCGTGAGGTTATACCATTTCACGAGTGCTTCCGGAGTTAAGGGTTCAAAATCAGCTAATAGTATCTCTGACTCCAGATCTGCCCATAATGACTGCTCCAAATCCTCAACTGAAACATTGAGGTTTTGTGCAACCGTTTCGATGACCTTTGATCGTTCGGTCTGCGTGGTGACGCTTCGGCTGCTTGCTACGTCGAACACCGCCCTCCGCGCCAGGATTGGTTCGACGAGATACTTCGAAGTGAACGAGCAGCGGCGCTCCAGCAACGTTCTCAAGCCTCGAATACGTTTGAAGTTCAAGCCCGCTTCAAATTCCGCTATGATCTCCTCGAGTTCGCTCTTCTTCCTGCCGGTAAAATCTTTGTAAACATTGATAAGCTCCTCGGCCAGTTCCAGGTGCTCGTGATCAAGTGGCAGGAAATCTGGATAGATTTTATCCTTCTTGATCCTCGTCATGAGCAGTTCACTCGGAAGCATCGTTTTGTATAAATTAAGATCGTTCTCATTGCTAAAATAACGTAGAGCGGGGTTATAAAAATCGTGCTTTGGCGTATCGATCAGGCTCAATGGTGACCATTAGCCGTTCGCTGAAGCGTTCTGTTACGGTTCTTCCCATTCAAAAACGAGTCCCCTACCAATTACCGGACTTCTCTCAATACCTGTTTGGCGCAGTTGTACCCACCACAGATGGCACCTAGGTATCCTGCGCCCGGACGCGACCACGCCGAGGCAAAGTAGAGACCACGAACAGGAGAGGCATATCCCAGCCTGTGAAGACCCTGCTGACTGGGAATATGAGCGAAGCCATAAGGAGTGCCCGCCGGGTTGTTTGTCTGGCGATGGATAGTACGAGGTGTAACGACATCGTAGGCCTCTATCTCCTCTTTGACACCTGGCATCATTCTCTCGAGCCTGTCAATGAGAATACTGGCAGCCAATGCTTTCCGCGTTTCATATCCCGTGGTCGAGAGCCCTTCCCACTGGCGAAGAGAATCGACAACGACAATGACACCGGAGTACCGCCCCGCTTCTGGCAAGCCAATATCAATGATACTGTAATCCGTAAAACCCATGACCTTCGCGTGATAGTCATTAATTTTTCAGGCCTCTGCTAACTGAGCCAATTTTGTCCAGCGTTTGTCACCGACAATGGTGCAGTAACTTTGGTTGCCGAGTTGAAAGAGCGGTCTCTTGAACTTCAGATATACACAGAGGAAAGAAATAGAGGGAACCTGGTTTCTCATCTTCTTGAGCAGTTTCTGGTTGGCCGGGACAGGCAGCAGGTCGTTTGCCACATGAGGTATAGCAGCGTTGGCGATAACGCACTTCGCGAAGCCCTGCTTCTCTTTCTCTACAGGTTCGTGCACGTCTCTATACCTTACCCCGCATGCTCGTCCATTCTTGATAGTAATTCCTGTCACTATGCGGTTCAGCATGATGGTGCCGCCGTGATCAGTGATGAGGGTGCCCAACGCGTCCGCGAGTTTCTGCGATCCCCCTTCACAGAATAGCCTCCCCCCATGAAATAGCTGGCCTGACCGACTGCGAAATTGACCAGACTCGTCGTATAGGGGTCATCATGATACCAAGGTAGCAATGCTGCGAGAATGATCTTTAGCTCATCATCCTTTGTAATTGAATCGAGGAACTCGCCAACAGGTACTGTTGGCATATCTGACCATGTTGGGGTAAAGCATTGGGTAGAGTGGGTAAAAGAGCCTGGAGTCACATCCTCTCTTAATCCAGCGGTTCCCTTCTTTGTTCAGTACGGCCAGCAGACCGAAGAACTTTCGGATACCTCCTTCTTCACGGGGAAACTCCTTCCGGAGGATCGTGGCGGCTTGGCTGGGGTCATGGGGTAGTGTGACATCGATCTTCCCAATTGCAACGCGATAGAAGGGAACCGCTGGATTAAGAGAGAGCCGTTCGAAGGGCCGAACTCATCAAAGATCTCGCGCAAGAGATTCCCCTTCTCGAAACCGCAGAGCTGATGCAGGCTGAACTCATAGCCGAAATTATCGCCCTGAACCACTCGGGCGCAGCCCCCTATGCTGGTGTTCTGCTCAAAGAAAAGGATCTTCTGGCCCGCTCGTGCAAGCTTTGCACCCGCGGCGAGACCCCCAAGGCCGCCTCCGATGATGCCCGCAAAATAAGTACCTCTACTCTTCTGTTGATTAGTAGAATTCATGTGACCACCTGCTTTTGCGAGTTGCGGCATAGGCAGTCAGGTTTTGGCGTTTCGGGATCTTCCATGTACTCCTCTATCAAATCAACGATGTTCTCTTTAATTTTAGCTGTTGTTGTTAAAGACATTTAAATTTTCTGCTAAACTGTGCTTTGAAATCGTATGTTGCCTAGGTTTTCTCATTTGGAGTTCTTAATTTCCGCCTCCGCGAAATCCCAACCTCTGTCGTCCCTTTTGATACAAGTTCGTAGAGAATCGCGAGTTTTCCCTCTCGCTTTCTTAATATCCTCCCTAATCGCTGCTTGTATTCACGCTTGCTCCCACTGCCACTTAAAATAACGCCCACTGAGGCTTCTGGCACGTCAATGCCCTCTTCTAGAACCTTGGATGTCACTATTGTGGTATACTTCCCCGTTCGGAAGTTATCCAGAATCTCCGCTCGCTCCTCTTTTGGAGTGGTATGCGTGATCGCCGGTATGAGGAACTCCCGGGAGATCAGGTGGACTAACGAATTATGCTCGGTAAATATAATCATCCGTTCGCCAGCATGCTTCTTCAGAATCTCAGACAGGGCTTCTAACTTCGATTGTGAATTGAGCGCTACCTGCCGCGCTCTGTTTCTCGCCAGCAGTGCCTCACGCGCTTTTGGATCACGACCGCTCCGCATAACAAGCAGTCGGAAATCCTGAGGTGATTTCAGCAGCATCCTCTTTGCTTTTAAGAAATTGGTGAATACCGCGTGATACCGCTCGTATTCATTCCGTTCGTCCTCGGTCAAATCAGTAACGATCTTCCTCGTCGTATATTCCGCTAAATGCGTTCCTTTCAGTTTATCAATGCTGATCTCGTAAACCTTTCCGCCAACCAGTCGTTCGAGCTCGTTATGCCGCCCATCCTCTCGTTCGTACGTCGCGGTTAAGCCCAGCCGATAGGGCGCAACGAAGAGCTCTGCTATGGTCGCATAGCCCGGCGAGGGCAGGTGATGTACCTCATCGAAGAGTAAGAAAAGGAATCGGTTGCCAAGCTCCTCCGCTCTTAAATATGCGGTATCATACGTTGACACGGTTAGTGGTTTCAAGATGTGCGCGTCGCCACTGTACGTGCCGACTTCAACGCGTAATTTCTTCTCCAACTCTCGCTTCCATTGCTGAACCAGCTCTAAGGTTGGCACCACGACCAGTGTGGGAACATCCAGTACCTCAATGGTCTTGATTCCTATGACCGTCTTGCCTGCACCGGTCGGTAAGACCAAGACGCCGGTTCTGGTTCGCAACCATGTTTGTAATGCCTCCTTTTGATAATCACGCAAGCGTACCGTGCTGGTCAACTTTGGCATAGGTGGCACATCTAGCACAGCATCTTCGTACTCAAGCTGGGAAAGCTTGAGATACGCTATCAGATCCTTATAGAAGATCGGCAAGCACCGATAACCGCCCGATCGCTCATCCCAGACGGTATGCGGCAGCTTAAAAGTGCTCGTTACCACAATCGTTCCTTTTTCAAAGCGTAAGGTTATCACAGTGACTTTATTGTTATGAGCTCCAAGAAGATAAAAAGGCTGGCATGTAACGCTCATTTCCTTTGTCTACAGTTACAAAGCGATTATGACGAGGGGTCTTTATCAAGAATACACACGGTTATCGATGAGTACGGGTGCACCTTCATTCCCGAGTATCGGGTATATAACTACTAATCACCAAACATTTGTAGAGAAAATGATGAACAGGAAACAGTTCTTCGACGAAGCGATTGAAACCATGCCACGTGGTGATCTCGACGCGCTCGTCGAGGAACGCATACACTATACGGTCAAGTACGCTTCCGAACACTCACCATTCTATCGGAAGTGGTTCCGCGAGCATGGCATAAACGCGGCTGAAATCCGCACCCATGAAGACCTGCTCGAACTGCCCATGATCTCAGGCCAGACGATCCGCGAACATCAACCTCCTGAGACCACGGACTTCGAATTCAAAAGCGTCGAGTGGCCTGAAGTCTTTACCCTTCACGAGACGAGCGGGACAAGTGGGACCCCCAAGGCCTTCTTTCTTACCTGGGAGGACTGGCAGCGATATGCCTCGAAATATGCGCGGATCTTCACGTCGCAGGGCTTCGGGCCTGGTGATCGGGTCGTGGTCTGCGCCGCCTATGGAATGAATGTGGGTGCGAACACCATGACGCTCGCCGCGCGTGAACTGGGAATAACAATCATCCCCGAGGGCAAATGTACATTCCCCACTCGCATTATCAAATCTTATAAGCCAACGGGCTTGGTTGGCAGTGTCTTCAAACTTCTGCGCCTCGCACGGCGAATGACCGCAGAGAACCTCTCGCCGCATGAATCAGGAGTACAGCGGCTTGTGGTCGGTGGCGAGAGCTTCGCCGAAGAGTCCAGACAATACCTTGCCGAACTATGGGGGTGCAAGGCCTATAACACCTATGGGAGCACCGAGGGGACGATGTGCGGTGAGTGCGTGAACCTGAGCGGGCTCCATGTACCTGAAGATCAGGTACATCTGGACGTCTACGACCCGGGAATGAAGGATTTCGTGCCCGACGGGGAATGTGGACGAATCGTGCTCACAACACTTTTACCCGTTGGCGGGAAGTGCGGGACTCTCCTGCTCAACTATGACACTGAGGATACCACCGTTGTGCTCACGCGCGACAAATGCCCCTGCGGTCGAACGCACATGAAGATCATGAATCCGCAGCGTGAAGCTGAGACCTTCTGGGTCGCAGAGACGCCATTCAACCGCGTGGACGTAGAACGAGGCGTCTTCCAGCGCGAAAATATGGACTATCTGACTGGCGAGTACGAGGCGTTCCTCTACGGCGGAGATGATGAAGGCGAGACGACGATGCGCGTGAGCATGGAATGCCTTGACCCCAAAAAGGGCGGTCAGCATATAATCGAAGAGCATTTCCTCAATGCATTCTTCCGGTACAAGCCGCGTCTCGCTGAAGCGTATGCCGAAAACAGCTTTAAGATACTCTTCAATTTTACCGGTCCCGGTGAGTTGGAACTGTACCGTGTCAAAGGCCGTCCAAAAAGGATCGTGGATCGACGGTAGTCTGTACTGACCTTAAATCTCGATAGAGGGGAAAAATAGGTTTTTATAACCCTCTTCTTCACCGCGCAGAGCCCATGTAGGCAAAATGTGATCCTCTACCTAAAACATTTAACCTTAAGCTTTATACACTCATCTAGTTCCGCGTCACCCGGAAAGGTGGTCGGGTGAGAGATGGAAATGAAAAAAAAGTGAGATGGAAGATGGATGGTGAATAAAATGGGGAGTGAAATGTATGCTATGATACGAGATTCAGAGGTACAAAGGAGGAATGAACGATGGCAAACACTGTTGAATCAGTAAAGGAACTGGAGTTTACGCCATGCGGTGAGGTCTTTCCGTCACCGCGTGACTGGCGAGATCAGTTCATCTATTTCCTGCTGGTCGATCGGTTCGATAATAATCAGGATGCTATACCGCCCTATGACCCAAACACTGCTCCTCGGGGTCGCGATCCCGAGCATGGAGATAAATTTCAAGGCGGAAACCTCAAAGGCGTTACTCGCCGGCTGGATTACATTCGCAATCTGGGTTGTACGGCGATCTGGCTGAGCCCGATCTTCAAAAACCGACAGGAAAAAGATGATTCTTATCACGGTTATGGCATTCAGCACTTTCTGGAGATCGATAAGCGATTTGGCACCTTGGAGGATCTACAAGAGTTGGTCAGGCAAGCTCATGCACGAGCTCTGTATATCATCCTTGATATCATCCTCAACCATACCGGCGACAATTGGGCGTATCCCGGTGATTATCCGTACTATTACTGGCCTGCCGCACCAGCTCCGTTTGACTTTGGGTTCTGGCGTGAAGTTGATCCAACACCAGGATTTCAGGAAGATGACGCGGTCTGGCCCGTGGAGCTTCAGGATCCAGAATGTTATAAGCGAAGAGGGCAGATCTGGAATTGGAACGATCATGATCAGGCTCTCAACGGCGACTTCCAGAGCCTCAAAGAACTGGATATCGCCAGACCGAAAGTTCTCGATACGCTCATTAAAATCTACAAATACTGGATTGCGGTAGCTGATATCGATGGGTACCGCGTCGATACCGTGAAACACATGGAGTCGAGCGCAACTGCGATATTCTGTAACGCGGTGCGTGAATATGCCAAACGGATCGGTAAGCATAATTTCTTTATCTTTGGAGAAGTGGTGGGCGATGATCTGACTTTGCAGCGTTACATAGGACGAAACAGCCGAATCGAAGGGACCAATGAGCGATTCCCCTCACTCGATGCCTGCCTGGATTTTCCATTGTATTTCATCTTAGAAGAGGTTATCAAAGGGTTTAAGAACCCCGCAGAGCTGCGCGAGCGGTACGAACGATTCAAGACGCTCTATGCGGATCATGGCGAGGCGAGTCGCTACTTCGTTACCTTTGTGGACAACCATGACCAGATGTCCAGACCCTATCGGCGGTTCATGCACGGCAATCCGTATCCTCAACAGGCAGTGCTTGCCCTCGGCTATCTGCTCACCAGCCAGGGGATTCCCTGCATTTATTATGGCACGGAGCAGGGCTTTGATGGTGGCGGAGAGGACGACGAATATGTGCGAGAATGTATGTTCGGTGGTGCCTGGGGTGCCTTTGATACCACCGGTGTACAGTTCTTCAATGAGCAGCATCAGATCTACCAGGGGATTGAAACGATTGCGCGTATAAGGGCTCAGGAACCTGCTCTGCGCTATGGCCGCCTTTATTTCCGCGAACTATCTGAGGATGGCAACACGTTCGGATATCCCACGACCGGTCACTGCACCCTCGCGTATTCCCGAGTTCTTGATACCGATGAGGTTCTGGTTGCTCTCAACCTCGATCTGACGGGAAGAAACGACTATCTATCTGTTGATCGGAATCTTACACCCCCAGGGAGCGAGATGATTGATCTCCTACATGGCGGTGCGCCTCTCTCAGTTGAAGAGACATCTTTTGGTCGAGCGTTCGTGCGAGTGCCACTTCAGGGACTTCAAATCGCGATTCTTAAACGCAGACAATAATTGGATCATCGAATATCGCTTGTCGGC
>RXIE01000063.1 GCA_004212135.1 Candidatus Methanophagales archaeon ANME-1-THS
TCCTCGCTGATTACCTCAATGCCGATCTGCTACTCAATGTGACGTCGGTCGATGGGATTTATGACGCCGACCCGCGCAAATATCCAAATGCGGGTGGTTTAGAGCCCAAACCTCATAGAATAGACGAGAGCATCCGTCGCGCCTCATCATCCCGACGTTTATGTTCTCGCCTCAACGTCTCGCCTTGCCTGAAACATTCTTCCGCTTTCTCCTCATCACCCACGAGCTTGTAAACCTGCCCGAGATTCAAGTACGCGGATATACCTTCATCTATAAGATAAGCCCTGAGGTTCAATGCAGCGGTGAAGAAACCCATCGCCATTTCATACTGCTCCATGCTCGCATAGGCGACCCCACAATCGTTACACGTCTTGGCCATCAGAGGAAGTGTCGGCTCTCTCTTAACAATCTCCTTGAAAACTTTTATTGCATCTTCATATCGCTCTTCCGCAAGATATTCTTCAGCGATGACCACCAAATCCTCAACGCTCTTCGCTTCTATCTCCCCGGGCTCTCGTTCTTCTCCCATAGTCGTATAATCAAATAGCAGGTTACTCTATATACCTTTTATGATTTGAGTACCAGGAAAGCGCTTGCACCACCGAGTAGATAACGTGAAACGGCACTTGAACGATTGCAAAGGGGTCGCAGTGCATACCTGCACGTTGCGTTTCAGCCCTTCCAAAAGGTAGGTGTGAGCAGAACCAAAACGGTAAAAAGCTCTAATCGTCCTATCCACATGCAGAACGCTAAAATCAGCTTACCGATGATATGTACAGAGGCATAATTCACGGATAGAGGCCCAAACCCAGGTCCTACATTTCCGAGTGTCGTCGCCACTGCTGAGGTCGCGGTCAATATATCAAAGCCGAGCGCGGTCATCGCAATGGAACAGACCACGAAGACCATGTTATATAAGAAGATAAAGGCGATAATACCCTGGAGGATATCATCTGAAATCGGCTTCTTACCACTCTTCACCACGAAGATAGCATGAGGATACAGAATTTTGCGGATTCGGAGACCGATATAGTTCAGCAACACGTGAACCCTGATGACTTTTATGGCACCTCCCGTTGACCCGCCGCATCCGCCAACGAACATCAAGCAGAGCAGTATGATTTTGGATAACGGTGACCAGGCATCGTAGTTCGTGGTGGTGAATCCCGTCGTGGTCATAAAGGAAATACACTGGAATCCCCCATAACGGAATGCCTCAAGTATCGAATTGGCAAAGTGATGGATATAAAGATCCACCGCTATGATGAAGGTAGCGCTGAAGAGAAAGATGCAATAAACTTGAAATTCCTTGTCTGCCAGTATCCGGCGTGGCTTTCTCAGTAACGAGTAGTGTAAGATGAAGTTCATCCCCCCGAGAAACATGAATACCATGATGATCAGCTCAACTTTTGGATTGAGGTAGCCACCAATGCTCTCCGGATGAGGTGAGAAGCCTCCGGTTGGCATTGTGCTAAACGCGTGGCAAAGAGAGTCGAACAATGACATCTTCCCGATAAAGAAGAGTGCGAGAATTTCTAAATCGGTCAGGATAAAGTAAATAGACCATAACATCCTCGCGGTGACTTGAACTCTCGGTCTTATCCGTTCTGAAATCGGTCCGGGAAATTCACGGTCAAATAACTGGCTGCCGGCAATGCCAAAGGTCGGAAGGATCGCAATGAAGAGCAGAATAACACCCATCCCTCCGATCCATTGTGTGAAACTCCGCCACAGCATGATACTTCGATCCACCTCGGCAAAATTGGTGATCACTGTTGAGCCGGTGGTGGTGAAGCCCGCCATGGACTCGAAAAAGGCGTCGACCGGACCCAGTGTGAATGAACAGATATATGGAAGCGCGCCAAAAATGGTGACGAAGAGCCACCCCAACGCAACGATAACAAAACCTTCCCGGCGTTTTATCTCACCTTTCCGTACCCCTAACTTTCGTTCGAAGATCATGCCTGTCGTGATGGTAATCGAGAGCGGGAGTATCCACGTCAGGATAAGGGAATAGAAAAGTGATAGGTTCTTTTCGCCATACCAGACCGCCACGCCAAGTGGCAAGATCATTAAGAGGCCGAGATACTTGATGATGCTCCCGATGCTCCCAAAAATGATCTTTGTATCCATGTGCTAGCAAAAAGTAATGCATAAAGATTTATATAACGTTATCTATTCCTGAACATACTATAGTCCATTTATTTACCAATCAAAGATAAGACTCACCCCAAGAAGGCGGATTTCAGGCTCAAGGTTCGTGATACCGGAGCTGATGAGGAAGTGTTTTCAACCCGCGGTACGCATCATCTGGTGGATTTATCTCGCGCTCACCTCGTTTGGCATCCTCATGTTTTATCTCGCGGGTATGCCCCGGTGGGAGGCGATTAACCATGCAATGACCGCGATCGGAACGGGTGGATTTAGCATCACGGAGAATAGCACAGTATTCTAGAACAACCGGGTAATAGAACTGGCAATCCTGCCCATAATGATCCGTGGCGCAATCCTGTTTTTAGTGCATTATAAGGTGTTAACGGGGGACTTCAGAGTGTTTTTTAAGGATATGCAATGCCGAGCTTTTTTTTGTTATTCTCCTTGTATTGCTCGTTCGTGCGTTGGTGAAAGGGGTTGAGCCGATCTAAAAATCAACCCTTTTCTTTTACATTAAAAAGGAAAAGCGGTGACGGAAAAGAGAAATCCTTCGAAAAGTTTCTTTGATCAAACTTTCTTTCAAAGAAAGTTTGATTGTGCGGGCACGCTCTCGGTCGACACCTTCGCTACCAATCAGACCCTCGAGGTCTTTCTCGGCACCGCTGCCCCGCGAGCGCCGACGTCCGCGGTAAGTCTGCTCCCTTCCGGGCCTAAACCGGTCTCCACGGCAGAGGCATGGCAGTAAGCTCTCCAGCAAGCCACCATACCACCGTCAACCCCGCAGGACGGTACGTCTTCGTCCAACCTCAAGCTGAAGTTGATAGCTACAGAGCCTTCCTCGAGCTTCGCCTCTCGCATATCGACGATTTCGAGTTGCAAAGGACGCCGGGCCCTCCAGGCTAGCCCGCACATAGGTATATTGAAGCTCAGGGTTATTAAATCTTTCGAACGACTGGCTCAGAGGTCTTTTCAAATCACGGTTTCTCAAAAGAGCGACTCAGGAATATGAATATTTCCACATATCACCCGCTCGGGTCCCTACACCGGGTTCGACCTTCTTCCATCGTGCGGGTTGCAGACCAGGTCGAGCCTTAGCTAAAACGTCGCTATAGACCGCTATCGTGGCTGCTGCAATCGTATCCCAGTTTAACGAGAGCGCTTTTTGATAACCCCGTAGAACCATCCGTTCGCGTTCAATTCTTATTGTTTCGTCCTCATCGGATAGAATGGTAATAAGCGCGTCAGCGAGGCTATCAGAATTGTCAGGTGGCACTTTTATCCCTTCTCCATGAGCAATGAGCTCCGAAAGCCCGCCCACATCAGAGACCACCACCGGGGTCCGAGCAGCCATGGCCTCTAACGCGACAATGCCAAAGGGCTCATAGAGGGATGGTAAAACCACTACGTCGGCAGCTTTTAATAAACTCCGGACGGTGTAATCGTCCAGATATCCGGTAAAAACCACGTGGTTTGAGACACCGAGATACGCAGCATCTCGCTCCAGTTGCGGTCTCATCGATCCTTCGCCGACAATCACGAGTTTCAGCTCAGCCTTGAGCCCGGTACGCGAGGCCAGAATTCTGGGCAGCGCCCCTATCAAAACGTTCACTCCTTTTTGGTACACGAGTCGACCGATGAACAGGATCATCTTCGCGTCTTTCGAACCGCAAAATCGCTCTTTTATCGCCGCTTTATCAACAAAGAAATCGAACTTCGCTACATCCACTCCGTTCGGGACAACCGATATCTTCTCCGCGGCACCGAACAAGTCCTGTATCTCACGCTTCATGCTCTCGCTGCACACAATGACATGCGTGGATAAGCGGACGAGTTGCTCCTCCAGCTCATGTATGCTCATCTGATAACCTCCCTTGATGCCCTGTGAGCGCCCGAATTCAGTACTGTGGATCGTCGAGACCAGTGGCTTCTGATATTTAAAGGCCAGGTCCAGAGCAGCAGCGCTGACCATCCAGTCGTGCGCATGTAGTATATCCGGCTCTCTGTTCGGGGTTTCGATAATCGAGGCCCCAATTCGTTTCATCTCCTCATTCATGCGGTTGATAAAATCCGGACCCCAGGTATTGAGCGCAATCCGGTGTAAACATACGCCCGCGTTCTCCTCATAAGGAAAGGCGCCTAAGGTAACAACGTGCACGTCCAGTCCTTTTCGTATCAAGCCCTTCGAGAGCTCGTAGACGTGCTCGGCAAGCCCACCTACCTTATGTGGCGGGTACTCCCACGAGAGTGTTAATATCCGGGTTTGCACGCCCGACTACCTCAAATCCTTCACTTCAATTTAACAAAGACACCCTTGCTCTTTTTCGTGAACTCGAGCTTATTCTCGCGAGCGAGCCATCCAAGACCCATGTAAACGGTGCTTTGGGATGCCTGTATCCCTGAGACCACTCCGGATATGCTCAACTCACCTCGTTCGTTCAATAACTGCCAGATCTCACCGGCAATTCTTCCGATCTCATCAATCATGTTTCTCCATCACCACCTTCCTCTTTTTTAATCTCATGAGTTAGTATCATGGCGTCTGATAAATAAGTTGTGCTTCACTTCGTAGATACCAAAAGTCTTATTTCTTACACACAATCTCAGCTATCCGTCTGCGTAATTCATCCAGATCGTATGATTGCTTGTTCATGCTCTGCCCCAAAACTTGCAACTTTTTCGCAATATCCGCTTCGCCCATGCCTTCCCGTATCCAGCGCTCAAAATCGCCCTGTTCCAGATATACGCGCAAACTCTCTTCTGCTTCGCCTCCCGAAAGTGTGCGTAGATGCTCGCACAGCCCCCTTAAGCTCCATACCTTCATACCGTCGCGGAAGACAAAGGGATACTCAGCTCTTTTGAGCGCGGCTCGTAACCGGACGTCGAAGTCATGAATGATGGAGAATAACGCAATGAAAGCGTCGTAGGGCCTCGCAAAATGGGAGAAATAGCTATGTACATCACCTGATGCGCCACCGAGTGTGAACATATAATAGAGATGGTCGCTTATTCCCAGATACCGCCAGATATCAAGGAGTTCTGCATCCCCGGACTCCTTTACGATCGGTTCAAGCCATCTGAGATATTCATAACATGCCCACTGCATGGTATTGCCAATGAAGCACGAGGTGTCTTTCTCCACATCAGCCCACGAGGTCGTCTCTAAGTTCCGCACGTCGATTACTCCTATCGGCTTATACCTCGCCACGACCTCAGAAGGGGTCGAAAATTCCATCTCATAGTTCAATACCTGTCGGGGGAGGTCACGCAAGAATTCGAATATCCCAGTATCTTCCCAATGATGCTCGCCAAACGTCTCGTAATCCATAAAGATGGTTATGCATTGTCCCGGTGTTGCATTGAGCCATGACGCGTATTTCGAAGCGCTCAATGGATACTCATTCCAGCTCTTCAGAGAAAATCGAAACCCTACGTCGTCGGTTAACTGATAATTCCTGAGCAGCACTTTCAGGTTCTTGCAGCCGATGGGCGCATACACATAGTTGGGTGACCTTCCATTCAATACCCGTTCGACGCCCTCGGCTAAAATCCCTTGATACCCCATCTGCTCCGCGAGCCGCGCGACACGGTTGTTATACAGCAGTTCAGTATTTTCAAAAAAGGTGGGTTCGTAGCCCACTAAATCGCGCATCGCTGCTCGATGCAGGCGCACTTGCTCGATAAATTCACCTTCATCTTCATAAAGACCGACGAGCGAATGATAAAAGGTTTGATCGAGGAACTCGACTTTTTTACTCGAGCTGAACTGCCGGAAATCCTCCAGGATCTCCTTGCCGAACCGGTATCGTTCGCATTGCTCTAAAAATACGCCTGAGATGCTATACGTGACTTTAAACTCGTTGTATTCGTCTATCAGCCTCCTTATCAGCTCATTCGTCGGGCAGTAGCATTTTCGCGCTACTTTCTCAAATACTTCCCGGTTATCAGCTTCGGAAAAGTAATAATCGAAGAGATCCGTGCTCTTCAAGCCTCTCCTGATACGCTTCCC
>RXIE01000019.1 GCA_004212135.1 Candidatus Methanophagales archaeon ANME-1-THS
CGGTGGAGGAGCCTGGGCTTCATGGAGATTGGGTTTATTCCGTTCTACTACAAGAATGGCGAGGGCGCGATCATGATGAGGAAGGTCTTATAACAAACTTTCTTTAGATATCTAGAACGATATGTCTTTGAGCAGAAACGGGACGCGTTTCGCTCCCTGTGCACTGAGTGGGGCACTTTAGCTTGTGTTAGGTGTTAAGCTTAGGATATTGGACTGGTTCTCTTCATATGTTCTCGGCAGAAAGAGATCGTCTCTGGGACCTGATTCTTATGATGAACTTCAGGATTTATGAGAATCGTTTGCGGAAGCGTTCTCATCCAGTCAAACACTGTAAGCCATGGAATTTTGTTTCCGAGTGATGGTGTTCGGTGCTCTGCGTGAATATGCAGTGCTTTAATTGACTCTCTTGGTACAACTTGCAGTTCTTCTATGAATCGATGTTGCGTGGATGTGAAGAGTTGCTGAATGTCCAGCACTATTCCGACGTTTTTCGTGGTATCATGGCCTTCTCGTCTAAGTGCGCTCCAGAAGGCTCGTAGATCTGCGCCGGTTGAGATGAATTGACCTGTCCTGTTTTCGAGAAGGATGGTCGGTTTATATGAGAACGAATTTTGAAATCCCTCAAGGATTGCGTAACAGCCATTCACAATATCCCGATGTGAATTGCGCCTGTCTCCCGGATGAATTTCAACTGCAGTGGCTGGGGTACCAAAGTGATTACAGATGTCCACAATCATCGTAACGAGATTCTCTACCCACTTCGGGTTGTGCCAGCTTAGTTGAGACTGATGTCTGAGTCCGTAGCTATCAGTTCGTGTAAGCGAGGGTTCAGTATGGAGGATGTACTTGGCTTGATAGTCCGGGGCGTTTTTCTCGTAGAGTGCATTGATGGCGTTACGGTCAAGGAAGGCTCCAAGATCAAGGCAGGTCAAAGCGACTTCTGTTTTGTTCTTAATGAAGTCAGCTGGAATTTCAACATGTGTGCATCCGTTTTCCTTTGCGAGCATTAATCGTTCCGAAAGACTGCCTCTACCCTTCCGATTCAGTTCCGAGACGTTCGGATATACAAATGATTGATGCATGAGTCTTTCTTATGTTGGTTCAACGATTGAAACCATCGGTTATTGTAGCCATCTCTTGGATTGGTTTAATAGAGGACCGGCATTAGTGTTAATCATATTGCAGAGTTATCACTGTATAATAGAAGGTATAGAGAAATTAAAGAGTTGCACAAACGAGTGATAGTGCTAATACAAGTTACAAGTTTCACAACGGTTACCTATGCAACTTTCTTCCCCACCACCGTAATGAACACCGGCCCACGGATATCTATCTTCTTCTTCTTTGAGGTGATGTACCGCATCGCCACCTCGTCAAGCTTTATATTGATGTCCGCGCCGCTCCTCACTATCTTTACCTTTACTTCACACTCGTTTTGGTCAATTTCACCGGTTTCGGCTGCTTCTTCGAGCTTCGAAGCAGCCAGAGCGGCAAACGCATCTAAGAACCGCATGTTTGTTAGCACACCCTCTTCAAACACCTTTTTCCATTCCTCTTTCCTCGGTATGCCCAGGATCGAGCCCTCAAATACCACGAGTTCGTTCAGATACGCAGGCCCGCATAGACGGGTATTTTCCTCGGGCTCGATCACCCGCACCTCAACAGCTCTGCCGAAGAGGGGACCTCGATAGGCGAGGAACTCGCAGGGTGATTTCTCATTCCCTTTCTCCTCGCATACGCGCACTATTTCTTTTGCGATCTGCTCACCCTCGGGCGTGCTCGGCGTCTGTTCTATGCTGATCAGCTCCGCCAGTTCGATATCACTCAATTCCCAGGGTGCATAAAATTGAGGGAAGCTTAACGCTCGCACATCGTTCGCCTCGTGTAATATCATCGCTAATCGCTCCACGCCCAAGCCCAGGTTCATGACGGGGTAGGGAATATCATACGGTGCTAAGGCGGTTGGAGAATAGATGCCGAACGTCGCTAATTCCACCCAACCAAGTCGGGGATGGTGGCAGAAAACCTCAGTTTGCGTCTCCGGCATGTAATATTTCGACCGCTTCTCGTCCTTCTTGAATCTTATCTTCCTGAAGCCGAATTGCGACAGGAGCCCGGTTGCGATATCCTTGCCATCATCTATGCTCGCCTCGCCTCCTTCGTTACAAACGACACATGATGCGGAATGATACGCACGGAGCCGGATTTCATCCTCCCGCTGCTCTCGCCTGAAACATCGATCCACCGAGAACAATTTGATCGGCAATGGCTTTTTAGCCCAGATCTCAGCAAGGGTCAGGAACCAGCCGGAGGTCATGTGACTTCGAAGGGTGGCACTGGAGGGTAGGGGAGCAAGGCTTTTCAACTCCGGGAAGACGGTATCAAGCACCTTTGTTACCGCCATATCCTCTACATGGATACTCTTTGCCATCGCGTAAACAAGATCATCGCCGCCCAATTCGCCCTTTTTATACTGGTGCAAGGTATTCTTGAGCGCTTCGATCTCCTCGTTCGATAAGTCTTTACCCAGGTACGAGTTCATCTTCTGGATTCGTTCCTCCGAGATGCCGATGTCCGGGCGCGGCAGCCCTGCAAGATAATAACAGCGGTCGAGGACCGCAAGTGCTTCTTTTCCAAATTGCTTCTTCACATCCTCATCTTCTATGATGAGCGGATTCATAACTTCCTCAAAGCCGAGCCGCAGATACGCCTCTCTCAACTTCTGGATGGTTTCAAAGACGGGATGCGGCTTTCCAGAGCTCAGCATGCGCAACGAGCGTGGATATCTGCCAGTAAGTCTCCGCTCACCGAGGTACTTTACTCCCTGGTACCATGTCGCTTCAAAATCTCTGCTCAGCTCCTCCCGGATCTGCCTGGGATCAAATTTCATGGCTTATGCTCCCCCTTCTCCTCCTTCACTCCTTAATCTCTTCATTCCTTTATAAATAGGGAAGTACGTAACGAAGGTATATGCGCACCAGTTTTGCTCTCGTTTGGTATGCTCATCTCGTTTTACGGGGTGCATGCCCGCCAACACAACTAATAAACACGGTTATTTCACTCTTTCCGCCAACCATTCAAGTAATTCTGACGGCGATGACTCCTATTCTCGAACTTCGTGGCTCTATCCCCCTCGCACTCATGACGCACCGAATGGATGCGATTCAAGCTTATATGCTCTCAATAATCGGGAATATGCTACCTGTACTACCGCTCCTGCTCTTTCTTGAGCCTGTTTCAAACTGGCTGCGAAGATATCGCATCTTTGATAAGTTCTTTACCTGGCTCTTTGCGAGAACACGCCGTTACAACGAGAGAATAGAGAAATACGGCGCCTTGGGACTTGCAACATTTGTAGCGATTCCACTTCCCACTACGGGGGCGTGGGCAGCATGTGCGATCGCATTCGTCTTTGGCATACGCACGCGCTACGCGTTTCCGGCTATTCTTGCCGGTGTATTGATTGCGGGAGTCATCGTAACGCTCACGTGCATGGGTGTTTTAGCGATCAGGATATGCTGAACGGGTACGAACGGGATCAAAGCGATCGAATTAAATTAGCATCTGGTGGAGGATTTCCTCAGCCAGTAGACTTATATGCGCTATGCGCCTATCCTCACCGAACTCACGCCCTCCTCATCCTCAGTCACACGCAGCACATACTCCAGATAATCCTTCATCTCCTCAATGTGCGTGATTAACAGGATCTGCCTGAACTTCTTCGAGAGTTCATTCAAGGCGAGGATGATATTCCGCTTCCGAAAGGCGTCCTGAGAGCCGAAGATCTCATCGAGGATGATAAAATTCGTCTGGATCGCACTTCGTTCGGCAACCACCGCGGAGATCGCAAGTCGGAGGCAGAGATTTGCCAGGTCCTCCTCGCCGCCCGAGAACCGGTTGAGCTCATAGGATCTCCCGTCATCATAAACAAAAATATCATAGTTCTCGTCCAGCTCCAACGCGCTGTATTTACCCTCCGTTAACCGTCTCAGCATCTCAGATGCATAATCAGAAAGCATCGGGCGAATCCGGCCGACCATATAGACCTTGAAGTCGTTCATGAGCTTCTCCAGCACGCTCAGATACCGTATCTCAGTCTCTTCTCTCTCCTTATCCTCCAGTAACCGTTTCTGCTCCCCCATCTCTTCTAAGATACGTTCGATATCCCGGCATACGTTCTCGAGCTCATTCTTCTTCTCGAGTAGCTTGAGCTTCGATTCGTTCAATTCCTCCTTTTTCCGTTCGTATATCGCCCTCTTCTCCTCATAGTCACGTTTATCAAATCCCAATGCCTCGATCTGCCGTTGCAGAACGGTTATCGCCTCCGCGGTCTTCTGTTCCAATTCGCGTACCATCTGGAGATTATCGACCACCTCCTCAATCCTGCTCGTCTCTGCTCGTAACCCCAGTATTTCCCGGTAGACCACTTCAAGATCCTTTATAGCCAAAATAATAGTTTTATACGCATTATCATCAAATTCAACCGCTTCGAGTGGTTTTAAATCAGCTTTGAGCAACTCCAGTTCCTTCTGCCAGCGCTCCAGCTCACGCTCTTCATGCTTTATCTTCACTTCTAATTCCTTCTTTCTGCTCAATCTCTTCTCAAGCTCGCTTACCTTCAAGCTGACTTCTTTATATCTGGTTTCATCAAATTTCACCGCCTCTAAAGGTTCTAAATCCCTCAGTATCACCTCTAATTCTTCTCTCCATCCTCTCAATTCCCGTTCTTCGTGTTCTAGCTCTATATCCAATGCCCGTCTCCGAACCACCCGCGTATCCAGCTCCTTCGCCTGCTGCATGAGCAGTTCCTCATCACGTGTCATCGCTGCAAGTTCCTCTTTCTTTCGCCGGTATTCAGTAATATTCGCCGCAAGGCTTTTTGATTTGGTTTGTATCTCCTCATCGAGCTTCTGGAGGAGCGCTTCATAGTGTATTCCTAATTTCCGTTCACAGGTCGGGCATTCGCCCTCAGGACCCAGATCCGCGATCTTCTGCCTCTTCTCCTTATTCTCTTCTATCTCCTTCTTATGCTGGACCACCACTGCCTTCAAAGCACCGAGCGATGCATGTATACGCTCCTTCTCTGTCCGCAGCACATCGATCTTTTTCTTTACCACGTCTACCCGCTCCTCTATGCCCTCAAATTCTTTTTTCGCTGCTTTCAATCCCCTTGCTTTCTCTTCCCGGTCTCTGATCTCGGGCATTATTCGTTCTTTTCTTCTCACCAACTCTTCCTTCTGCTGATATCGCTCTTTTAACACCTCCATCTCTCCCTTGCTTCGCATCTGGGATTCATAATCAGTTTCTATACCCTCAAATTCGCTACCCTGCTGCTTCAACGTGCCTATAGTCTCTTCACGCATCTCGAGCTCGAGCGAGGTCTTCTTTGCGCGGTTCACCAATTCGAGCTTTCTCTGATACTTTTCTCGGATCGCATCGAGTTCCTCTTTCTTCTCCCGCACCCGGAAATAGTCTGCCTCCTTATCCGAAATCTCTTCCAGCTTCTTTTTCTTGATACGTAACTCAGTGAGCTCCTTATCTTTCTCTTCCCTCCGCTTCTTCACGTTCTCCAGGTCGCTTCTCCGCTCGCTCAGCGCAGTGCTCAATGCTATGTAGTGCTCATAGGTGCTCGTCGCACGGTCAAGATCTCCTTTCGAGTCCGTCACCTGCTGCTCTTTGATCTTTGTAGCGGCTTCTAGTTCGTTTATTCGCGGTAAAAGCGCTTTTTTCGCGTTATTCGCCTCTTCGTGCTTGCTCTTCAGCACGTCTATCTTCATTCTGCCTTCTTTATCCACCGTTGCTGCTTTGATACCCTCTATTCGCTTCTCTTTCCCACGTTTATCCTCTCTTATCGCCTGTATACCCCGCTCTATCCGTTCTATGCCGAGCATGCGAAGCACAAGCTTCTTACGATCCGCGGCTTTCATTGCGGAGAGCGCATTTAACTCTTTCTGGCGCGCGAAGACGGACGTGAAGAGACTATAGGCACGTTGAA
>RXIE01000020.1 GCA_004212135.1 Candidatus Methanophagales archaeon ANME-1-THS
TCCCGGTGCGCGGTTACGCGAGCATCTGAAATCCGTGAAACATGTGATTATCGACGAAGTGCATGAATTAGCGAACTCGAAACGAGGTGCACAGCTCGCAATCGGCCTGGAACGAATCGCGGAACTCGCAGGCAAGTTCCAGCGAATCGGGCTCTCTGCAACGGTCGGTAACCCAGACGAGGTAGCGAGGTACTTCGCCGGTGCGAACGCACTGCAGGTTGTGAACACGGTCTCAACCAAGGCACTTGATATCCAGGTATTGAGTCCGAGGAGAACGGAACAAGACGTGATGGCGACACCGGGGTTTATCGTTGACCCTGAAGTCATAGCGCATGTGCAGACCATCCGTGAGCTTGTGAAAGCCGAACGGAACAAATCGAGTTTGATCTTTGTGAACACGAGGAGAGCGGCTGAGATGCTCGCGTCGCTCATCAACCGGTTTGAAAGCGGGTTAATCGGGGTGCATCACGGCTCGCTCTCGAAGGAGATGCGGATAGAAGCGGAGGAGCGGCTGAAACGAGGCGTTATAAGAGGGCTGATTTGCACCAGTTCGATGGAACTCGGGATTGATATCGGCTCGATTGATATGGTCATCCAGTACGCCTCACCACGCGAAGTAACGCGATTAGTGCAGCGGGTGGGTCGTGCCTCGCACTTTGTCCATGCGACCTCGACCGGCGTGATCATCGCGCTCACCCCCGACGATGTTGCGGAATCAGTGGTGATCGCGAGACGAGCCCGTGAGGGTAAAATTGAGCGTATTCGACTGAAAGAAGGTTCCCTGGACGTTCTCGCGAACCAGGTATGCGGATTATTACTGGATTTTGGTGTGATCTCGCTCGATAAACTGCTCGCCGTGGTGAACCGGGCATATCCATTCCGGAGTATTTCAGGAGAAAGCCTGACGCGGGTGATTGATCAATTAGCCGATGAAAGGCTGGCGAAACGAGAGGGGACGCGGATATGGCGGAGTAAAGCCACACGGAACTATTACTATGAGAGCCTCTCGATGATACCGGATGAGCGAAAGGTCGAGGTCCATGATATCGTGACTGGCAAGCTCATCTGTATGCTGGACGAACGTTTTGTGCTCAATTTTGCGGACCCCGGTGCGTTGTTTGTTGCAAAGGGTGAGACATGGCGCATTGTGGACACCGTGCTGGAGGACGGGATCCCGCGTCTGAAAGTCGAGCCCGGAGTGAAACGTGACGGTGAGATCCCGAATTGGGAAGGTGAGGAGATCCCTGTACCGTTTGCAATCGCGCAGGAGGTGGGCATGTTACGCGGCACAATAGCTGCTTTTATCGCGTCTCACGGCAGGATCGCAGACCTGAAGGCGGATTTGGGAAGGGAGTATGGTGTGGATCCCGACTGCTTTGTGCCGCTCATCGAGATGATCGCGCAGCAGCTCGCGCAGGGGTATATCGTGCCGACTGCGCGTGGACCGGTCGTCGAGATTGCGGATGACGAGCGTGAGGTAGTGGTAAACACCTGCTTTGGCCATCTGGTAAACGAGACTTTTGGACGAGTCCTCATAACCTTGCTCGGCGCCCGGCTCGGCACGGAGATCTCTATGGAGATCGATCCATACCGGATAAAACTGAAATCAGGGCGAAGGCTGAAACGGGACGCGGTAAAGCAGGCGATATACGCGATAGAGCCCGATTTTGTCCAGATTCTTCTGGAGAAGATGATACGAAACTCCTTCTTGTTCAAATGGGAGCTGCTCAATGTGGCGAAACGGTTCGGTGCACTGCGTAAAGATTTTGACCGGACACAGATTGCCGCGGATAAGCTGGTGGCCTTGGTCTCGGAGACGCCGATCTACGAGGAGACGATCCGGGATATCTTCGCGGACAAATTAGATGTGGAGCGAACGATCGAGATCGTGAAGAAGCTCAAATCGGGCGAGCTTGAGGTCCAGTTCTCATCACCGGGCTTGAGCCCGATCGGTGCGTCCGGTTATTTGAGCTGGCGTGATAGTCTGGCCACGGAACGTGAGGAGAGTTTGATCATCGACGCGCTCCGGAACCGGATATTGAATGACCGTGTGTTGTTATTCTGCATGAACTGCACGCGCTGGGAATCGCTCAGGCGTGTACAGACGGTTATTGAACTCGGCGTGAACTCACTCGTCTGCCCATTGTGCGACTCGAGATTGATCGCGGCATTAAAACCGTGGGAGAAAGAGGAGATCAAGCTCGTGAAGCGAGATGCTTCCACGGATACACCGGGTAACGCGAAAAAGGATCCGGACCAAGAACGAGTGAAACGAGTGTACCGGAACGCGAATTTAGTGCTCTCATATGGTGTTCGCGCGGTCATTGCGCTCGCCGCGCGTGGTGTGGGGCCCGAAGTAGCAGCGCGGATATTAAGACGGTTTAAACACGGGGTCAATGCCGCGGAGCTGGATGAGGAGCATGCCCTGTATCGTGCGATCCTGGAAGAGGAACGCAAATACGCGCGCACGAAGCGGTTCTGGGATGATTGAAGCGAAAATAAAAGAAAGAGGGGGGTTTTGATACACGCCCCCCATTAATCTTTGTTTAGTTTATACTACCGCTTGCTTGATGTCCTCTGCTTTCACCGTCTTCCGTCCGGCGTGCTTGGCGAAGCTGACGGCCTTTTTCGCGATTTTCATGCCTTCTGCCTCGAGATACTTCACCATTGCCTCACCGGCGTCTTCGCTCACTCGTTCAGCTCCTGCCTTCTTGATTAACCTTGTTACAGGTGCTATTGGTAGTTCAGCCATTTTTATCACCAAGATTGGGTAATAGGAGGATATATATAAGCTTTTCGGTCATCTGACCGTTTTAACCTCCGCAATTACGGTTTATACGTGTCTGGGCACTGACGAAGAGTAATTTTTATCCTTTTTTATAGCGGATACCGTAAATCTAAGAGCAGAGATAAAATTTCAGGGATAGGGGTCGTTCTCAATGCGGGTTGATGAGTTCGAAATAGGTATAAAGGAGATAGAGGTAACGAGCGCTGAAGAACTAATTCCGATCCCTTCAATGCCCTTATCCATCAATTCGAGCGCCATAATAGAAATAACGAATCAGAGTGCATTACCTGCTAAACTGCATGCTATCGAATATGAGATCTATCTCTCAGGGGTCCATACCGGTAAGGGGGCATTTATTAAAGAGATTGAGTTAGAGCCTCACGTTAGTAAGGAACTGATCCTGCGACATAAAATAGATATACGTGCCCTTGGAATGGCGATATTTGCATTGATTGAGAGAGGACCGTCATGGAGAATTGAAGGAAAAATACTCGTTGAAAAAGAAGGAAGAGTACAGAGTCTTCCATTTGACCTCTGTAAAGAGCTTTGATCCTCTGAGCAGTCTCTTAAGCCACCGGTCGGACTTAAAGTCAGTATTCCGGGAGGGTGAACGGAAGTAAATTTTGGTTTGTTAAATCCTCACAATTTCGCCTTCGACAGTATCCGTTATACGCAAAAGGCCATAGGTTTTGTAGCGCGCCGGGAATGTGCCCGTTGCACTGCCGGGATTGAGATACAGCGTATTGCCTTCGCGCTCGCTTACTGGCGTGTGCGAATGCCCGTAGAGAATCACGTCGAGCTCTTCTGCGAGCTTTGATTTCGCCCTCCGCTTCAAGCCGAAGGGGCTACCGCCCTCTGCAGGATGGGTTATGCCAATTTTGAATCCCTGGACCTCGACGATCGTGTGAGCTGGTAGTTCGCTTTTTAATTCGGGCGGGTCCATATTACCATGAACGCCCTTGAAATCCGCCTGCTCGCGCAACTGAGCGAGCAGTTTCTTCGTGGTGTAGTCGCCCGCATGGAGGATCAACTCCGCACCCTTGATTTCGGCCACTATCCGCGGTGGTAGATCGCTCAAATCGCTTGCATGCGTATCCGAGAGCACGAGTATGATCATCTTCAGATTCTTGTATAGCTGATTAGCGTGGTGCATGAGATATAGGTTCGACTCACGCGGTTGGTCCTGCGGGTTGTGCTCCGATGCGGGTGAATTCAGCCCAGTGTGTTCAGGGTATACGTTCGACTGCCCATCCCGAGCTGTTCCGCGATGGTGAACTGGAGCTGTCCGTCGATCGCCAATACGTCGCGGAGCAGATCGCGTCCGGCAGCCTCTTTTATGCGATTATAGCTGGCCTGGTCAATGCTGAGGATATCCCGCGATGCCAGCGCACCGAGATCGGGCACGAGGGTCTCCTTCTGGAACGTGCAGTCGCACATCGCGGTAATATCAGTCAGGAAATTAAGGAAGCAGCAGTTCTGGTCGAATTTCTTGATGAGCGCCTGCGCAGCTTCAACCAGTGCGGTGATGTACTTCTCGAACCACCCCGGGGGGTACCGCATCGCTCCGGTGGGGCAGGTCTTGACACACCGTGCGCAGCCGATACACAACCCCGCGTTGATGACGGGGAATTCATCCATCTGGATTGCTGAATAAGGACAGGACTCGATGCAGCTTTCGCACTGCTCGCACGTTTCGGTGTCCACGAGGGGTATCGAGAATTGATGCACGGCTCTTTTGCCGTTCTTTGTGGTACAGCCCATGCCGAGGTTCTTTATAGCGCCTGCGTAGCCGACGCTGATATGCCCGGTGCAGTGTGTTAATGCAACGAGGTAATCCGCTTCGTAGATCGCCTGCCCGATTTCTATCTCCTTCAGAAGTGTACCACCGGTTTCGACCATAACGCCATGCTCCCCGGTCAACCCGTCGGCTATTATGACCGGTGCACTAATGGTGGTGAAATCGAACCCGTTCTTCCGTGCAGTGTCCAGGTAATCGAGCGCGTTATATCGCGCACGTGGATATAAGGTCGTCGTATCAGTCAGGAAGGGCTTTGCACCCGCTTCTCTGACCGCGGCGACGATCTCACGTACAAAAGCTGGTCGTACGAATCGATAATTGATCAGTTCGCCCATGTGGAGCTTGATCGCAACTAACGCGCCCTTTTTGAGCTGCGCAACTGCCTGGAGCAGATCCTTCAACCGTGCAGGGTTCCTCAGCTCCGCGCGCATATAGACGTCCGCCATGTTTAGTACGATTGCGAGTGCGGAGTTTTATTACTTCCCTTTCTTAATAATCCGTGAGCCGCTTCTGCCTCAATATCCTGCTGAGCGCCTCAAAGTCTTTTATTCGTACCTGTGCCCCGTGGTTTGCACGCAATCGCGCATCGATATACTCTAATGCTTCTTTCTGCGTCTCGAACTTCTCGCCCCTCTGCCGAAATGCATCCCGTGCGGTTTCCCGTACGACCCACACGCCGAGCGGGACGGCATACTGGGGCTGGATCGACCTGAACACCACGACACCAGCCTGTCGTTTCATCTGATGGAGCGCTTCGGCAACAGCTAACCGTGCGGCATAATATCCACCGCCCTCGTTCGCGGCATACTGGCTTCGGCCTTTAAAGCCCTCATACTCTTCAACGATGACCGGGCGCTGATAGTACGATTCATTCCAGACTGACCCGGGAGACCACGCCTCGAAGTTCTCATACTCGAAGAATGAGGGAATGAGCAGGATCAGGAAGTGATTATCCATGTATGACGATTCATAGACGTAAAAGGAGTTGACCATCGGCTGTTCTTTGATCTCCGGAGCCAACTTCTTGAAGATAAGGTCATCAGTCGCGGTAATGCTCCACCGTGTGGGCACCATCTTTTTCGTCGCCTGCAGGCCTAACGCACCGGAAGAGAGTATCACGGCGACCTTGTAGACATCAAGGCCGAGCTTGTAGAGCTCATGCGCAGCCTCAGCTGCTTTGAGTTCGTCTGAAACGATGCGGTCGACCTGCGATGGTATCTTCGGATTCTCGGTGACCTGCAGGTTCTCGATCGTGACACTTGCGCCGATCGGTCGCAGGACATCGGAGAATGAGAGGTTGAACGAAGGTTTGCTTTTGAACCTGAGTTCAACATCGACCGGCTGCTGAGCCAGTGCGAGTTCGACCATATCGGTT
>RXIE01000164.1 GCA_004212135.1 Candidatus Methanophagales archaeon ANME-1-THS
CATCGAGTGAGGTGCTTCGCATCTTTTCCAGGTCAGAGTTTTCTATCAGTTCTTTCGCCTCAGATAACGTCTCAGGTACCCTTGTTATCCATTTGTAGCTCGGAGAAATCTCTTTTATATTCTTCTCAGAATAAACCGCACTGTCCCATACCCAGATTTTATCCTCACCCCATTTCTCCTGCAATGAAGCCCCGTATTCTTTCACGATCTCCCTGAAATGGTTCTTGTCCGAGGCGTTGCCACTTAAAGCCTGTATAAAAACGGGTAAATCGTCTGCCATGACCAGGGAGATGACAAACTGCTTCAGATCAGGTCTGCCGTCCTTTGAGTAGCCATGAGTTATCTGAATGGGAACAGCATCAAGGTCGCCTTCTTCATGCTCATACTCACCTTGAAGGCTCATCGTGGTGGTATCATTGTGGAAGAATCGCCCCTTGTACTCTTTATATGCATTGGCAGCAATACGCATGAAGATACCTTCGGGACCGGCTCGGTATACTTTCTCCAATGTCCTCCCCAGGACATCATCATTGAAGTCCTCTGCTTTCAAACCTCCCCTTATCAATATCTCCACGGGCTTCGTCGTCATGAACTCCGGGAACAGATATAAAGGTCTGTCAACGAATCCCAGAGCATTCAGCACCATGGCAACGACAGCCTCTCCAGGGGTCACTTTCTGGCGTGGATCCACGCCCACAATCCTGTCAATCTCTTCAGCCAAGCCTATTTCCTTGCATACCATGGCTACTATGCCGAGGTGGTCCAGGTCTTTACTGCTATACTCGGCTGGGTTCATCGAGTCCACCTGCGTAGTTGGTATAATCGGAGACATAACACTCGATAGGAAATACTACTAATTTAAAAATTGCGCATCCCAGCATTGTTTCCATAAATTCGAATTTAGAGATAATTTATATCAACATGTGCGGAATACGGGTAATACCTGACTCTCTTCTGATATTCCGTTACTTACTCTTTAGTGTATATGCCAAAAGCTCCTCGATTATCTTTGATACATCCCCCAATAGTTTCTTCTCCGCTTCATTTAGATTAGGCGATGCCTGTAATCCCTTCAGGATACCTATGGCTTCAATAGTTCTGTTGATCTGCTCACCCTGTTTTTCTTTCTCGACGCTTTTCTTCTCTCTTGTCTTTGCTCTCTTATGTCTGGATCTGGCGTGTTGAGCCAATCGCAATGGCTTATCAAATACTTCGCCACAATACTTGCACTTATATTCTTTCATAATTTCACTATTTTACATCTTTGTATATATTCTTTTATCAAATGGAAGTAATAGAGAAATAGTATCACAATACAGTTCAAAAGTGGAGAAAAGTGGAAAGAAGTGAAAAGAAGTGGAAAAAGTGGAAAATGAAAAGCGTGGTGGAGAAGCTAAAAGAGATATATAGGGAGAAGAGCGAGGGTGATGCTCTAACCTTGCTCCGATACGGAAGAAGTTGGTGAGGATATAGATGAGTGGATCAGTCCGGAGGATATAGTGATATATTCCGAGCTTTCCTTGTGATGACGCAATTGATGTCAAACACGCAGCTTTTAGCAGGTGCCAATTTTGTTGCATCTATTTCTTCGTCCTGCGTATGACCTATTCAGAGGAACCCACAGCTTACGATTTGTTCCTGGACCCGTAATGTATCATTTTGAAGCTGTGTTAGGCGAGAAGGACCATTATATTTACTGGTGCACGTCAGTCTTGACACTCGCCCCGGTGGTTGAGGGCACCTACGAGAAATATAAGAAAGAGGGGATACAGGCTTTAAGGATATAAGGGATAAATTCATTGCAGGTGAAATAGATTATAACGAGGGTAAAAAGCGGATGAAAGAAGCAAGATTGAACACGGGCTTGATGTGACCAGAGCCGCTTTTACAGTTTATGCTTACGATCTAAAGAAAGACGAATACCGCTAGCTATATAGAGGAGGTGAAATGAATGACAGTACGGATAGTTGAAACGCCAAAAGGGACGCTGATGGATTATATCGATGACGGGAGGAATGAGGTAATGCTGGTAACTCCAGAAGCAGGCGTCCTTACAAGAAGATACGAGGAACCACCAATTGTAAAGAAGGCACTACGTGCCTTAGCGCAGTTCGCGCCCAGAGAATGAGTGTGAAGCCTCACTGCAATTTTCTATATCTCAAATCACCCTTAGGCAGTGCAAATAATATCAACCATTTATGGTTGGGGGTTATATAAGCTGTCAGGGAATACCAATCAGGGTATGCGAGAAGATGATGAAAACAAATAGGAAACTGTGCAGTTTCTAATCTAAAACTTCAATGTTAGCCTTTAAATGAACCCCTCAAAATGTTGCGGAGCTAAACAGGAATTGAAACCTATGATTACTAAACTATAAAGTTACCTTTTTATTTTCAATCTCTCCTTACTCCTTCTCCTTGTTAACCCTATCCATAACCGCCCTTAAACGTACTCTTTCAGCGAAATACCGTCATCAATAGCCGCTTTATTAATACCCTATGATGGAACAAAAAATTATAAGCGAGAAGGGGAGAAGGTATAAGCAGTGGGTTGACAATGGGAGAGGAAGAAAATATGTACAAATTGCTTACGGATGCAATAGGTAAGGTAGCCTCGCTTACGGATGCTGCGCATTTGCACTACGACATCCGTTCTTCTGATCTCCCTGAAAGAAGTAAGCGATATCTTCTCGGATTACTGACGGAGAGGGGAAAGACATTAGGTAACGAGTTGCAGATATATGAAACCCGTGTACAGGAGTTCTTATCAAAGCTCGATGCGGATGATCAACATAAACAGATACTTAAGGCTTATTTTTTAGATCACGCTCAATTAAGTTATCCAACACCTACTACACGTATAAAGAATGTCCTTCCCTGGATTGGTGGATTTATAGAATACTTAAGAGAGCAAAAGGGAAGTGCACTCACCATTGCTGATTTTGATAGTAAGAATCTCAAAGATTCCCATATCACCCGGTATTATGAGGGGAAGAAGTGGACAGAAACGACAATTAAAACGGCAAATTCATTCATCAGTGTGTTTGGCAAATGGCTTGCTAAAAATGAGTATATTTCGAAGTTCCCTTATGTAAAGACCTCAGTTAAGGAAGAAAAAGATACAATCGCAGGAACCAGAAAACAGGCTGGGAGACCTCGTACACGTGAAGAACTAGACCGGATAATGACGGTTATTGGTGTACCTGCACCAAAAGTTGAGCGGTGGAGATTACCTTTATTCAGGCATTTTGCGCTCATCGAACTTAGTAGTGGTCCTCGACCAGGGGAACTATTACCCGCACTACGATACAAAGATTTACTTGAAGGTGGTACCGCAACCGATGCGAGGGGTGAAGAATACCTCGTTATCCCTTACGGAACAGCTCTGAGAAGAGAGAAGATACAAAAGGGTGGAAAAATTCGCAACAGGGAACTTGTGCCTGATATATTCTTGCATACGAGCTATGCAAAGGAGATTATAGCTTACAAGGATAAAATGGGTTGGGATGAAGAAATAAGATTATTCCCGCGAACAAGAGAAGGTACTGGTGTAATTCCAGCTCGAAGATTAAACACTCGAATGAAGCGAGTTGCAGATATGACTAGGATACCGGATTTTACTGCAGACGATTTCCGGCATACCTGGGCTTCGGTACTCTTTACTATAACTGGAGGAACTGAGAGGAGCGTGGGGCTCCTCGCACAATATGGAGGCTGGGACTCACCGGAAGTCCCTCGTGATGTATACATGAAAGTTATGACTCCGGGCATGGCTCTTGAAATTGCAGATACGTATAAAATTTACATCCCGGTAGAAGCAGAGGAGGATTTAGAGCTTATAAGAGCGGGAAGACCAGAAGTGACCTATGAAGATGTGGCTAAACTTCTGGAGGAGATAAAATTACTGGAACTACAGGTGGAAGTATTTGGAAAAGGTGAAGAGATGACCGAAAAGAAAGAAGATGTGGAGGCTTTATTTGAAGAAGCAAAGATGAGACTCGAAAAGCTCGAAAGAAAGATCGAAGCTCTTAGAAACGGGTCATAAAGATAAAGGGCTATTATAGTGAACAAGAATGAGAAGAGAAGAAAAGATTGGAGAAGTTGAACCCATTTCACGACTGATAAAAACTCTCGAAGTGGGATGCGATGATAATCGCTGAGTGGATTTAATTTCTTGTACAGCCCTACCTCCTCCTGCGTCAGGATATTTGAAATTTCGCCCTTTGAAATGATAATCCTGCCTTCCGGGGATAGAATCTCCATGGAAGAAATACAAGATTTGCCCATTCCTAACTAATCGGCATCTACAAATTCTTGCAAGGAACTGGCTTGCTGGTATGCCACAAACAGGACTCAAAAAGCTTATATATACGCTCAATACATCTATCCATGGGATTATGAAGCCGGGTCAACTGCTCGTACTGGTGATAGCATCTGCATTAATCCTTTCGTTAGCCATCGTCCTGCTCAAAGGCGGCGTTCTCACGCAGGAATATGAATATAAGCCTCCGGCGTATCTATCCGTTCGCGAGGTGGACGTGAAACCGGTCGTGGTGACAGGTGCTGATGTCGAGGTGAATGTCACCGCCTATATAACCCACGGCGGCGGCGAGAGCAGGAATGCCTCGATGCTGCTGAGAGCGATAAGCAGCGAAACAGGGCTCCTGGCTGCGCAGGCATCAGCCCCAATACCTGAAGTGCCTGAGACTGCGGTTGAAAAAACACTTGTCGTTTCCCAGCACTTAAAGGTGGAGAGAAACAGCGGCTATGATCTTAAGATGGTTCTTTTTGATAACGGCTCGATCCGCGACAGCGGCTCTGTCAGCATACGTGGTCTGAACGCCCTTACGCCAGAGTCGAAGCGCACAGGTATTACTCTGGAAAAGATCGATTTCCTTGTCACCGACGTATCAGCAGGACGCGTGTCTATCAGGTTAGATATATACCTCGAAAACAGGGGAGCAGAGCCTTCTGAGAACCTGAAACTGATAGTCAAGGCGCGGCAGGCAGATTCCAACCTCCTTGCAGATAAACAGTCATCCGAGACAGGCGTTATAGCAAACGAATCCACAGCGGTTAAGAGCGTGCAACTCGATGTACCTGATGGGTATAATTACATAGCAGAGGTGGAACTCTGGAGAGGGGATGTCCTGATAAACAGCTGGGAGGAGCCGGTACTTCTGGCTCCAACCAAGACCGTTCCCAAGGAGAGCGTGGAGAAGCCGGTGAAAATTGAGGTTTCCAAGTTCGTGAGAGAAGAAGGCGTACCAGGCAAAGAAGAGTTCCCGGTTCCGATTCCGACGCCAGTTCCCAAGGAGCCTGGATTTGAAGTACTGGCAGCCATCACGGCGCTGATAGTAATTGTAGCATTAAGGAGGAGATTAAAATGGTAAGCCGAGAAAAGTTTGAAGATTATTTCTACCTGGGAATTTTCCTGATCGCCATGCTGTTCGCATTGATATCAGTAATCTCGCTCTACTTTTCAATTAATAGCCTCATAGGAATATGGTTTAACTATCGATACCAGCCCATCTTTCAGGCGATTTTCAGCCTGGTTGTTCTCGCGATAAGCATTTATTTGATCAGGGAAAGGCTCATAAAAAGAAGTTAAAGCTCACTGAACTTAATGATTTGGATTTGTTTTCGTGGGCTCTGCCCACGACCCTGCAAGCCCTGTAAGGGTTTAATTTAGTGCGTGGGATTTAGGATTTATTCCACTCCTTATTGAACATATTCGATTTTACTATCTCACCATTCCCATAAGCGTTTGTAATATCGTGACCTGCCCGCCATTTATGGTGGGGTAGAGAAGCCTGATTGCATGGAGCACATCCTCAGCTTTCATTGCCCTTCTATTCAACTTTGCGATGGTATAAGCAACCCGCACTATACTCTCTTTTTTCCTTATGCTCCCCCTTACTGCCTCGTTCATATCAATAAAAGCTTGTATGAGTATTGCAATCATTTTTCTGACCTCATCCGGTATCTTTGGTTCGTATGACTTTATCCACTCAAGATAAGCACGTAACTCCTCTCCGTAATACCCCTCTTTCGCTTCTCGCCATGCTTCTACGATTTGAGCGATAATCTCCTTCTCCTCGTCTATCCCCGGTATCTTCAGATCGACCTTGAAATCAAATCTATCGAGAAGTTCAGGAGCAAAATTCTTGATACTGTTTGCGCCTGCGATCACCCTGCATCGTGCTGGCAGCCTGACGTGGGTTTTACCCGCATGTATGATCACTTCACCCTCTTCCATGCTCTCTAAGAGCCCATATCTGTCCTTCTCAGAGAATTTATCGAGTTCATCAATATAGACCGCTCGTTCATTTGCCACCGGTAAAATTCCCGGTGCGATGGTATCGCCACGGGCATCTCCGGTAAGCCCTACGTCAGATGTCCGGTGAGATGCTCCGATTATACCGAGCGTATGCACCAGCCAACCACCAATTGCACTTTTCGCTGTACCCGGATCGCCATACATAAGCACGTGGATTCTCCCTCTATCGCCGTATTTATCACCTGCTGATGCAAGGCTCAGTAAAACTACCTGTTTCACATACTCTAAACCGATCACTTTTGGGTTTATCTGTTTAGACCAGTATTCCAGCATATCCACGCCATCCCTTAGCATCTGCTCCCATTTCTCAAGCCATCCAATGTTATACGGGAGCTGGTTTTGAAGCCCTATTTTCTCGTTCTCACACTGCTCCTCATCAACTTCTTCTATCGCTCGCTCAATATCTTCAACCGGTAAATCATCAGCAAGCCAGAACCACTTGCCTTTATTACTTTCATACGTGCACTTCAGGATTTGATCCTGCCGTAAACGACTGAGGAGATGAACACTCATACCTCTTATATCGTACATCGAAAAACCAAATTGGTCTGGTCTCTCTCTTTCACCTTTTATGATCTTAAGTATCTCTTTGAACGCGGTTACGTAGTCCTCTTTCTTCCTGCACAGTTCCTTTATTACCGCTATCTTATCATTCTCTGCCATACTCACCCTCTCTGGAGATACCGCTTTACTATCTCCGCCCCATTGTCATCACCCATGCTCGCTTTCTCCAGTTCGGTTATCGCCTGCCTCAGATCACCGTTACAATTAGTTGCTATCAGTTCTAATTCTCTATCTGAGATTGTCGAGTGCTCGTTATCACGGATGAACCGCAATCTTCTTAGCATATCCTCCTTGTTAACGCCCTTGAATTCAAAACTCATACACCGGCTCTTTATCGCCTCTATTATGCTCTTCACTTCGTTTGCGGTTATGATGAACCGGGTTTTAGAGCTCTTCTCCATAGGACGGCGTAAAATCTCCTGTGCAGGTACTAAAAGCCCATCCGCTTCATCTAGCAGTATTATTCTCAATTTCCCGTTTAGTGTACTGTGCTTTATACCGTTCAACACTATCTTTCTGACTTTCTCCACCGTTCGATCATCCGAGGCGTTCATCTCAATAAAGTTATCATTCGTACCACCGAGAAGCTCTTTGGCTACCAATTCAGCAATGAGTGTCTTTCCGGTTCCCGGCTTGCCGAAGAAAAGGAAATGGGGGATGTCCCTTTGCTCTATGTATTTCCCCACTATAGATTTGAGCCCCTCGTGCCCCACAACCTCACCCAAACTTTTCGGTTTATACTTTTCTATCCACATTTCGCTTCGCTCCCCCTACCCTCCTATTTTCTCCTTACTCCCTCCCCTAACCCAAACTCCTTAAACACCGGGTAACGCCTTAGCATCTCATTTATCCGCTCAAACTCTTCTGGTGTCCCCTCTACCGCAGTTATACCCCTGAAAACTCTCTTCCTCGCCTCCTCCCACTCTAACCCCTTCCCATCGCCCCCGTCAACAACCACGGCAAAGGTTATTAACCTCATCATAAACTTACCTGCTCTAACCGCTACCATCGCTCAGTAATCCTCCGCAAGCATAACAGTTACCAAATACTGCGTATGTAGTGCTGGTAGCCCTGAGAAATCCCGGAGAGCCTCTACGCTACCGAAATCATCCAGCTTAGCATAGCACTTTCTAGGTGCTTTTGTGGGTAAAATTAATGTCCTCCCTTCATCCTCTATACGCTCATCCCGTGCCTCCGGAGAGAATACGATAAAATCCTGTCCCTCTCCCTCTGGCATAATCCGGTCGAGTGTTTGATTTAGTATCTCGCTGGCTATCTCAGGGGGTACAGTCCTTAAGAACTGCGATGTGGTGGTTAAAAAATAATGCTGAGCGGTCATCGGTTTAATCCACCCTCCCGCCTGCACTCCAAGAGTTCACCACATCGTTTAAGGATACCCGGTGCCACACCTTACCGAGTCTTAGCATGCCATGTTCCGGATGCCTCACCGTTCCCCTCACGAGAGCCCCGGTTAACAGTGTGTGAATGAAATCCCGTGCTCTATGCTCATTTCTCGTTGGTCTTCCGTTGTTTATCCGTTCTCCAAGATTTACCCGTTTTTCGAGTAATTCCCCTACGCTCTTATAACCGTTCCTTTTGAGTAATTCCCTGAACTCTCCGGTCTCTATCGGCTTGAAGAAATATTCACCCTGCCTCTTTATCTCTCCTCTTTCGTACGCATCATAATCCTCTTTGGTAAGCCCTGATATCTGCTTAAGGGCTTCTTCCACCGAATCCGCACCCGCTCTTAACTGCACCAAAAAATATTGTCTGCCTCTGCTCGCATGGTCAAGACTCGATAAATAAAAGGTTCCACCATGCCGGAATAAACACGCCCCCAGATGGTGAACCTTTACGGTTGTTATATCCCCGTGCTCATCCCTTACCTGCTTCTCTTCCCAGGTATCACCAGTTTTATCTATGATGTCTATTTGTTTGGGGTTTATGCCTGCGCTCCTTAATGCTGAAAAAGGTATTTGGGGCGTTCCCTCTGGTGCTTTACTTATTGCGGTGCTTTGGTGTCCACTTGTGCTTATGCTGTACTTATCGGCGTTTATCACATAGCCCCCGTACTCTGTTCTTACGGCTAAAAGGTAGTGGTACCCGTAACTGTATAACCTATCTTCTTCGTAAAATACTCTGGAGCCCCTCCGGTAATGCTGGCGATCTTTGCTATAAAAGAAGTTCCATATTACGCTGTTATGATCGTAGCTCTTTCTCGGCTTCCCCTCTCTCTTTTCCTGTTCGTCTCTTATCTTCCAGTCCTCGAAGATCCTTTCTATATTCCTTTCCTCCACAATCCCGGCGTTTTCCTCTTCTATCCCGGTCATTCCGGTTTCGCCACTTCCCGGAATTATAGCCATATTATCTATTGCCATATCGGTTTTACCTCCACGCCAGAGGTTCATACCTTCTGGCTTTATGGGGAATGATTTTCAAAATTTGAACTGCCGATAAATTTGCGTTTCATCCAATTGAACCGCAATTTTTTGGTAAGTGAAAAAATTTTAAAAAATTGAAATCCAAGGAATTTCACTTTTAATTCTCTCTTAGGTCATGAAATCCTGAATTCACCTTCTCATATCTCCTCCTCTTTTATCCTAACCCCTCACCGGCTGGGGTCACATTCATCAGTTCCTGGTAAATCCGAATCGTTTTGGCACGGGTGGCGGAGGAGGCTATTATACGAGCGGGGGAAATATTCAGATACCGAAAATATTTTATAATGAAGTGAAGATATATACAAAAGAGGGGATGGGGAAATGATTGAAGTTCATTCAGAGGGATGGATATACAAACTTAACTTCGGATATATCGCCAAATTGGAAGGATATACGAACACGAGTTCGGATATACCGAAGTTATCCGCAATACGGCGGCTGATAAAATAGCTGATAAAATATAAGAATATTAAGGGGATGGAATATGGAGAAATTTGCTGAGAAAATGTCTATTTCGCGAAGATTAAATCTATTAGACCATCTTCTGTTTTTTGTCTTTATAGGTGTCCTGATTCTTTTAATAGCAACATCAACCAAAGTAAATATTAGTCATGATTCGGTAGATTATTATGGTATGTTGCAATGGGTAACACCAGAAAATGAAAAACCAATTGTTAGAAACTTGCATTTTGCAGAACAACGGTCTCCGGGGTATCCTCTGCTATCACTTATTCCATATTGTTTATTGACGGTATTTGTTGAGCCATTCGTAACCACAGAAAAAATCACTGAGTATGGCCCCCCTCCACATCAGTCTCCAGTGAAAAGACCAGAAAAGAGGATAGGCTCTGAAATGATGGGTTTGCCTCCACAACCCTTACATATAAAAGATTTATTCTTTAAAGATTACTATCTTCATGGAGAAGGCAGTTGGTATCAATGGAAATTGGCACTATCACTTCTATTAACCAGTTTTTTCTTTTTGTTTATAGGCATATGGGCTAACGTGAAGGTCTTAAAGTTGTATTATCCAATAAGTAAATGTCTATTTATTATACCAGCGACATTAGTCACAGCATCTATGTTAATGATAAGCATCTTGTGTTTTCCACTTTTTACAACTTTAACCTATTATGGTTTAGCATCGCTCTTTTTATTATTTATCTGTCTGTCTTTTCGTTCAAACAAAGTATGGCATATAATTTTAGCGGGTCTTATACTCGGTTTGCTTGTTTTAACTCGGCTTGAACTCAGCATTTTGTCAGTTCTGCTGATTGGATATTTTCTTTTCACTAAGAACATAAAATTTCTTCTGTTTTTATGTCTTGGTGGCTTGTTGCCACTTATTGTTCTCGTTATCTACAATTTGTCTTTATTCGGGACGCCATTATATTTAGGTATTTTGCGGGGAGACATCAATACACTTGGCTTAAATTTGCGATATATCTTTGAAAATATAATACACCCACAATCAGGGGTTTTGTTCTGGACACCGTTGCTCATCCCCGGTCTTGTATTCCTTCTTGCCGCAAAGGACCATATCCTTCAATTTCTTGGTTTTTGTTCTTTTGTTGTAATCTTCTTTTATACATTACGGATACCAATAATGTATTATCATATTGGTCAAGGAATAATTGATATTGGAGGGATTCCAGTAACCGTACCGGAAACCCCAACGCAGATGCGTGAATTAATTCGATTTGATATTAATCGTTATCTTTGTGTTCTAATACCATTTTCTATTCTTGGCATTCGTATTGGTATTGATAAAATTTATAAATTATTAAAGAAGAATAATGCAGAATAAAATCGCCGCCATACTGCGTATAACAGCGGATAAAAGGCTCCGCTACACTTCGCCCAAATTGCCTTTGGCAACTTCTTTTATCCGCAAACCGTTGTATGCCATTGCCTTTAATATGATAAAAATGAGTATACAAGAAATAGCAAAAATGGTAAGGGATGCTGTAGAGGGAAAATCAAGGATTGCCTTCTTTGTGGGTACTGGGATATCGATGAAAAAGGATGACCATGATGAGGATCTATGTCCTGGTTTTTCAAGCCTAAACGAGCAGGTAATAAGATCGATTGCTGGAGGGGAAAAGGGATTCGAGAACTATTTGAATCAGATTGTTGGAAATGAGCGTGCTAGACCTGAAATAGTATTGCAGATGGCAAGAGATGAGATAAGCCCTCAAGTCATATCGTGTTTAGACATTCTCATTGGTGACAACTTGAATTCTTACCACCGCTTATTAGCAAGAGCGCTCCAAGCAGGCAACTGTGTTTTCACAACTAATTTTGAAAGCCGAATAGAAAAAGCATGTGAGGAGATGGGCTTCATACCAAAAGTCTGCTCATCAGATGAGGATTTTTATAGCTGTTTGTTTCATTCTAGGCAGAAGGCGAGCTACTCTGTGGTTATCTATTTAAGCTTCATGGCACGATTAATGAAGTAGAAAATGTACAGGATAAAAGGTTCGAGACCATTGTGATGATTTTGAATGAAGTGGGGAGAGGGCTTTCTAAGTACAAGGCAGGGGTACTTCGAACATTTCTTCAAGAATATGGATTTATTTTCCTTGGTTATAGGTGTATGGATGAATTCGACATTAATGATGTGTTACTTACCACAAAATCGGATAAACCAGTTTCTATTATAAAAAGAAGCCAGACTATAAACCGGAGCAAGGTGAGCTCCCTTTGGTAATCTCCGATAGGAAAAGTTTAGTGGACGAGAAAAATCAAGAAGGACAGGATCGTAGCATCATACACATAAACGATTTGCTTCTTGGGAGACCGGAAGCCTATAAAGTGGTGGGCAATCCTCAAAATTTAATGAAAGAGATATATCAATCTCTAACAAATTCCAATCCGTCCAAAGAACAACCACAACCTAATAAAGAGTGGAATTTCGAGCGAACTTTATCATGGACGGGTATTACTGACAATAAGAGGAGATTATTTTTTGGAAGGCTACTTTTGCATTTAGGTTTATGGAAGGATGCAATTAAATGCTTATCTGAAGTTAGCGGAGAGGAACGAGGACTCAAAGCGAGAGCAATGCGGTATATAGGCGATGCATGGCGTGAGACTGAGGAAGAGAGGGGATACGAAGTGGGGTGCACCCCAAAGAAGCAATTAAAATCTATCAAGATGCTTTGGAACTTTTTGAGCGGGATGGAGACTTCGCTTCAGCAGCAGTAGCAAGGGCTGAGATGGCGAATGTAATGAGGTTAGCAAAGAAGTCAATTAGCGATGTAGAGGAATACGTTAGGGAGACAAAGCAAATGCTGGAGCGAGAAATCTTGCCTGGCTATGCTGCCACTCTTAATATTTTGGGATTAGTTTGCTATCAGAAACGTTTTGAAGAGGAATGGAAGAGAGGATATTGGCTAGAAATCGCAAGCGATCTATGTGAAAAGAGCATGAGGATAGGAGAGATCATTGGCGATCAATCACGGATCGCAAGAGCAGGAAATGCCTTAGCTCTTATACTTGATGATCAATCAAAGCTACATCGTGATAAAGACAAAAACATCCAAGCGATTAAATTGTTAGAGAGTATTCTTCCGAAGAGGGAGGCAGCAGCAGATTTAAGATTATGCTTTCAAATAAACCGTAATTTAGGAGTAAGGAGAAAGAGTTATCAGAAAAGTATTTTAATGAGTCTCGTAAATACACCGTGGGGGGATAATACCTGTTATCTTTTTTCGGATTTGTAAGGCCCCCAAGGTGGTAACTAAAAAATGAACAGTTGACTGGTGCATATTCAGGGATATCTTTATGGTCTGGTTTTAATTCAGCCCATGCAATAGCTTCACCCATTCTGGTGGCCATTAATGCCGGATATTTCTGCTTCAGGCTATCATAGATCTTTTTTAAATTAGTCACAGAGTTATTTTCACTTACCTACGTTATAAAACCGATAGAAAAGCTTTTGTGCACAGCGTGTGTTACTAACAAAGAGAAGTAATGAAGGGTCTGGATGGGCAGGCAATCTACGTGCTCTGGCTCAGGGAGATGAAAGGGATGTGGCGGGCCAAGAGCAGAGTTGTGGGCTCATTAGGGATGCCGATCTTCTTCCTTGCATTTCTGGGCATGGGTTTTGGGCGGGCCTCGATACCGGGCATGCCCGCAGGGCTCCAGTATATTGAGTATTTGACGCCGGGAATCATAGGCATGAGTATGCTCTTCAGTTCGGTCTTCGCGGGAATCTCAGTGCTCTGGGATAAGGAGTTCGGGTTTCTGAAGGAGGTGATGGTCGCGCCCGTCTCGAGACTTTCCATTGTCCTGGGAAGAACCGCGGGTGGCTCCACGGTTGCTTTGATGCAAGGGATCATGGTTTTAGTATTGAGCACGTTCTTAGGCTTCAAGATCGCAGGGGTAGTACCGGTTATTGTGGCGGTGTTCTTCATGTGTTTGATCTCATTCACGTTCGTTGGCCTCGGTCTGGTCTTTGCCTCGGTGATGCGTGACATGCATGGATTCCCCCTCGTCATGAACTTCGTGGTCTTCCCCACCTTTCTCCTTTCGGGCGCCTTATTCCCGATCGAGACCTTACCCCACTGGCTTAAGCCGATTTGTTATGTCAACCCGCTTACCTACGGCGTGGATGGTTTAAGGGGTGTCTTGCTCGGGTCCGGGGCTTCAGATCTTTCTATACCGCTCGATTTTATCGTAATTGCCGCGATTGCCCTGGGCATGGTGTGCGCAGGCTCTTATTTATTCGAAAGGACCGAGGTGGAAGGGTGAAAGCACGCATCTTTTTATTTTAGATATGCTAGAACAATAACATACCATCGTGTATGAGCCACAAAGAACCGGGAGAGCTACAATGAATGCCGCGGCGCAGAACTTCAACTACCGGGAGATTGAAGCGAAATGGCAGCGGAGCTGGGAAGAAAGCAGGATCTTCGATGCTGAAATTGCGGGCACGAAAAAATTCTTTTTGACGGTGCCTTACCCCTACACCTCAGGGCCGTTGCATATCGGGCATGGGCGAACGTATACGTTAGGGGATATCATTGCGCGATTCAAGCGGCTAAAGGGCTATAATCTCCTCTTTCCCATGGCATTCCACGTCACCGGAACGCCGATCCTCGCTATTGCGGACAGTATTGCGAAAGGGGACGAAGGGGTTATCGAACGATACAGGGATTACGTCTCGATTTATGAGGATGCAGCACGGATTGATGCAGTTATCAAAACCTTCGATAAGCCCGAACACGTCGCGGATTTCTTCGCCGCTCGGATATCCGAAGACTTCAAGCGCATGGGCTATTCCATTGATTGGCGAAGAAAGTTCAATACGACTGAGCCGATGTACAACCGATTCATCGAATGGCAGTTTAAAAAACTGTATGACAAGGGTGTGATAAAAAAGGGCCGATATCCCATTACGTATTCCATTGAAGAAGGCTGTGCGGTTGGAGAGGATGATATCGAAGAGGGCGATATTAATAAAGTATCGATAATAGAACATACCACCATAAAATTCAAATCTGGTGATACGTACTTAATTGCCGCCACGCTGCGTCCAGAAACTATTTTTGGTATCACCAACCTCTGGATAAACCCGGCTGCGACCTATGTCAAAGTAAAAGTCGGGAATGAATTGTGGATCGTTTCTCGAGAAGCGGCAGAGAAATTGGGTTACCAGCGTGAGGGCATCCAGGTCCTTGAGGAGATTGGAGTGCAGGAGCTGCTCGGAACAGAGGCGAGGGAGCCCATAGAGGGTCGAGCGATCCCGATCTTCCCTGCGAGCTTCGTTGATGGCGATGTAGGCACCGGGGTGGTCTATTCGGTTCCGGCGACGTGGAATGCCATGGGAAAGGGTTTGGAGGACTTGAGAAGGAAAGAAGGGATCGAAGTCGCGCCCATTAAGATAATCGAGATTGAGGGCTATGATCTGCCCGCGAAGGAGATCTGTGAACGCATGGGGATCGCAAGCCAGGAGGATACGCGGTTAGAGGAAGCCACGCAGATAATTTATAAGGACGAATTTTATCGTGGCGTGATGAATGAGAAGTGCGGGCAATTTGCGGGTATTAAAATCGCCGCGATCAAGGATGAGGTGAAGGTCTGGTTAAAGGGAAGAAATGCGGCTGATGTATTTTACGAGACTTCGAGGAAGGCAGTCACGAGGAGTGGAGGAAAGGTAATCGTTGCAATCCTGCAGGATCAGTGGTTCATCGATTATACGCCGCAGTGGTGGAAGGAGCTGGGGCATAAACTCGTTGACCAGATGAGCTTCTATCCGGAGAAGTACAAGGCGTATATGCATGATATCATCGATTGGCTGGCTTTGAGACCCTGTGCGAGAAAGAGGGGCTTGGGCACCCAATTCCCATTTGAAAAAGAATGGATCATCGAGTCATTGAGTGATTCGACCATTTATATGGCGATGTACACCATCGCTCACCTCGTGAGGCAGGTGCCGGTTGACGCGCTGGACGAACGATTTTTCGATTACGTGTTTCTGGGAATTGGCGATCCCGGGAATTTGGCCCGGAAACTCCAGATTGACTCTGATCTTCTGATTCGGATCAAGCAAGAGTTTGATTACTGGTATCCTAATGACCTGCGGCATACCGCACCACCACATCTCTCGAACCATCTCGTTTTCTTCTTAATGCATCATGCGGCGATATTCCCGGAGGATAAGTGGCCGCGGGCGATAACGCTCAATGAACTGATGATCAGAGAAGGGCGGAAGATGTCAAAGAGCAAAGGGAATGTGATTCCATTAGCACATGTGTCAGAGCTGTATGGCGTGGATTTATACCGGCTCTACTGTGCGATCAATGCGGACTTCGCGACCGTGGTCAACTGGCGGGAGCAGGATACCGATGCGCTGAGGAAACGATTTAATGCGTTGACTACTGTATTCGAGGAGAGTACAGGGGCTGAGGCGCTGCCTGAAGAGGAGTTCTCGCATACTGATAGATGGCTGCTCTCAACGTTTTACCGACGGCTCAGGGATTCCATCGGGTGGTTCGAAGGTTTTCGAATACGCGAGGCGGGCATCAATATGGTCTTTAACCTGATGAATGATATTCGATATTACGAGAAGCGGGCGAGCGCAGAGCGGAGGAAGAGGATAGTCCGAAATATACTGGAGGACTGGCTCATCATGCTCTCGCCGATCGTGCCACATATCTGCGAGGAACTCTGGCACACTTCTCATGATACCTTTATCACGCTCCAAACGCTGCCAGCAGTAAAGGACTCATATATTGACGAACAGGTGGAGCGTGAGGAGGACTATTTGATCTCCCTGGTCCGTGATATCCATGAGATACTGAACGTCGCGCGGCTCACCCCTACGACCATTTACCTGTATACCGCAGAGCTCGAGACAGAGCACTGGAAGTGGGACATCTTCAAAGCACTCAAGGATGTGCCCGAGAAGGATAGGATCAAAGAGGCGCTGAAGCTCCGAAGGGATAAAAGCACGGTGGAGTTTGTACAACAATTACAGAAGAACAATCTTGAGTATTTTGCGCTGAATGAGAGAGCGGTTCTGGACCGCGAACGAGCATATCTAACGAAAGAGTTTGGCTGTGCACTGCGAATAAATGAGGAGTATGACCCGAAAGGGAAGAAGCGATTTGCTCTTCCGCTCAAGCCTGCTATTTACGTGGAATAGGGCTCTGAAGCTCAATATGCACTGAGGCATTGTTATCTAGTGAGTCATACTTAAACTGAGCTCCTCGATCAATAAATGCAGGTTTAAATAAGGGTCGTGAATGTAGTGTAATGCATGATTAATACGCTTCTCATACGGCTCAAGATCTGGTCTCAGGCGTTCAGATATCATTTCGTGCCGCCCAGCATCTTCCCCGCCACGATTGGTGGGCTTGTCAGTTGGGCAGTGAACCAGACGTTTTCGGTCTGGTATTTCTTCCTCGTTCTCCTCGGCGTTACAATCAATCATATCGCATTAAATATGACGGATGACTATTTTGACTTTGCACATGCGGTTGATCAGTTGAAGCCGGGAGAGAAAAATCCGTATACCGGCGGAAGTGGCACCTTAACGAGCGGGTTGATCATGCCCGAAGCGATGTTTAAAGCATTTACGCTCCTCTATTGCATAGTTGCGATAATTGGTGTGTATCTTGGAATCAGACGCGGGCCGCTCATTTTAGTGCTTGGATCTTTCGGCATCCTGTGTTCCATATTTTATACCGCGCCACCAATCAAGTTTTCACACCGCGGACTCGGAGAACTGGGATTGCTCATCAATTTCGGGCCCGTCATCGGCCTTGGATCCTATGTTGTGCAAGCCCAGCAGGTGAGTATAGCGGCATTATGGGCAACACTTCCCTGTGGCATTATGCTCTTCTCTATGATTATCATCAATGAGATTCCGGATCTCGCCGAAGATAAACGCGCGGGAAAGTTAACGTTGATCGCACGCTATGGAACCCAGGCGGGGGTAAAGCTCTACCTGGTAAGCTGGGCTGCGACCTATCTCGTCATCCTCGTGGGCGCGTTGATTGGCGTACTCCCTCCGCTCACCTTGATTGCGCTCTTATCGCTTCCCTTAGCCTACCGGTCCGTAAAGGTTCTCGTTACGCATTATAATGACCCACAGAGGATGGCGCCCGCTAACCTGGATATGCTAAGGGCACACGGACTCACCTCGTTACTTCTTATTGGTGCGTACGCACTTGCCGGCGCAGTTCGAGGCGCGGATGGTATGCAGTTGCTCGGAGTGCTGCTGCTTTTAGCGGCATTTTATATCCCCGCGGCTCTACCAGTGGTTAGACCTGTTAGAAAGAAAGAGCAGGCTCGTTCATAGTGCGGACTTTATTGAAAGAGCTCATTCTTCTCGTCCATAAGTTCCAGTCCGGCATTTCTGCCTTGGTCTTCAACGAGCAGCCGTTTTCCTCCCCTCGCTTTTGTCTTCTCATACCATTGCAAGTTCAGGGTCGACGTGAGGCTTTCCAAGACACGCTTCGTCATCTCGCCCCGATCCGGGCTCTTCAGTTCCCACACTCGGTCCTGGATCGCTTCTATATGTAATTCAAAATGCCGGTCACTGATAGTAATACGAACCACCTTGTTTCCTTTCTCAAACTGCGTGATTTTGGCACCGGTATAGGTTGCGAAGGTAAAAACCCGACCGTTATACCAGAGTGCAGCTGCAAAACCGGTGAAAGTGGTGTGCAACCACGGGATCCGTGCTATCGAGAGCATAAAAGCCATATTCTCCTGTGCGAAGTGATTTGATTGCATCCAGATATAGGAACTGGGGAAGCTGCGTCCCCAATCCTTTTCGATATACCCCTTGCCGCCATCAAATGCTATACGCGTACCATCAACTTCCAACGTTCCTTGAAGGGTATGGTTCATGCTGACAATACCATGTTTACACTCCACGAACGGTACGAAGCTACCCCAGCCCATGATCCCGGGTGATAACAATCGCCTGGGGTAAGGAACCACCTGCTCGAACCGCAATTCGCCTCGAACGCTCTTGCTCGGACTTTGAAGGTCTAATCTGAGACCATTTGCCGAGAAATAGTTGCTCTTAATCGCGATTTCAAATTGCTTGGGAGAAGGAATGAAATCATCAATTGAAAAGGTGAAATACCCATAGTCGCCGGTTTTACCATTTAAGAATTGGATAAATGCATGAGACGCCTCTTTCGTGGCTCCGAGCGCTATACCGGGTATAACGGCGAGTATATGGTCCTCTAATCGGTCAACGAGTTTATAATACCACCCTTCGAAATAATTCATATACCTTTTTGTTCCCTGAAACAGCTCAGGATTCCAGATCTTCCTCAATCGTGCTCCAACCATACGTTTCACTCAGAGGTATCTCTCGTGCGTGCATAAAGCTATGCCCGGAAATGGCGGTGATTTTTAAAAGTTTTTATAGTATAAAATTATAATATTAACCGCCTATGCCCGGGGTCTACAAAAAGAACAGCCAACGCTCAAACGTTACCATCCGCCCCGCTCGTGAAGCAGAGAGCAGCACTCCATCACAGAAGGGATACCACGGTATATATCGCTCATACAGTACCTCATTCACTCCTCTTTTTCGATCAGCGAATCGGCATGGGCAATTCCGGTTTTACCAGTATCTCTCGACCACTCGCTGAATTGCCACACAGGGCTTATTCTTGCAGGGACTGGTATCCAAGGGTTGGTGCCCCCAGTTTAGATACCCTCATGCAGAAGATCATGGATAAGCTGGTGCGGTGAAGAAGGCGATTGCTTTAAGGGGAAGTCAAAAAAGTGGTTCCCGAAGAAGGAGATATACTTTGATAACCCAAAACGTGTGTTACCAATCCCCGCTCCCCAACATGACGTAATTGGCCTTAACTTACGTACTGGAGCCGTAATACCTTACCTGGATAAAACCCGCAGCTACCTTTTGGCGTGCAGAGGAATATCACTATCGGGAAGAAGCATGGACTGAGGCCGTGTAAATACCAGTGGCTTTTTGAAGCTCCTTTACATTAATTAGCGAGCCAAAACTTGCTTGACTTACCCTGTTTCCTTATCTTATCGATCAACCACAGGATCGCGTGAATCTCCATAGTTAGTCGAGCATCAATCCTACCACAATGATTAGCGGCGGTGTTTGTACGAAAATTCCGAAAAATAGCGCGATCATAATGAAGAAAACGTGAAATCCTAGAGGCACGCAGAACTTGACAAAGTCGATTGTGTTATCCGTAAATCCTTGATTCTCCTGCATGGAAAATCCAAAATTCAGAGGGCTCCTAAACTGTTGACGTTGAATACTAAGATTTGGGCTTTCGTATTTTGCATAATGTTTTTAGGCTCATTTTCTCCAGCCAGCCGTCGACTCAGTGGTCTATTCAACCAGGATATTTACGAAGAGTAATTGCCGCAGCCTCTCGGACTTCCGTGTCTTTATCTTTCGCCAATTTTTTAGCTAGAGGAAGGACTAACGCTGGTTTTTCCTTACCAATCTCACCAAGAGCCCTTGTTGTAGCAAGTCGAACCTTTTTGTTTTTATCCTTGGCTAATTTTTTAACTGAAGCAAGAGCTTCCTCCGGTTTTTGCTTACCGATCTCGTTAAGAGCCTCTACAGAACTAATAGTGATACCAGTAGCTTTTAAGGCCTGTCTAAGTTCCTGCGATGCTATATTAAGTGGACTTTCCACATTGCGGGTGGCAATAACAGCGGGGGGGAAAGTAACTTGAATCTTAATCTCCAAACCACCCTCTATTACTCCAATTTTAAGACCAACTTTGCCGCCATTGTCATGAACAACTTTAAAAATCGGGGCTAACAGGAGTTCTAAATCAATATTACAATTTAATGAAATGGTTTGTGCGTCCCTCGATGCGGAAAAACCACCCGGCGTAGGAGCATGCTCGTCTATATTCCAAAGATTATCTTACTCTTTATTTAAGCATTTGCAGACGATGTAGCATGCAGAATCTCTATGAGCTAGCGTATTATGAGTCCCCGAATAGCCAACAGCATAGGTTTATATGATCTTAGAGACGTATAACTAAGGAGATCCCCCACAAACCCGCAGTTCTCCTTCGCTTATTTCTCCTTCGCTTATAATAAATACACCACGCTACCTCTCCCGTCCCCTTCAAAGATGGAATTTAATTTAGAAGTTTCGTTTACTCGACCTTTCGACCACGATGCTCAATAAGTGGTATAGACCACAGAGGCCTAAGAGCTTGAACTCTTAAATAAACATTGAGTATATGGTGAATAGTATATGACCGAAATACGCAAGATCGACCGAGCCTTGTATGAAGTGGATGATGCTACCCACACGTATCGCTATTATGGCCGAAATCCAGATTGGTATGTGCAGAAGAGAACGAGCGAAACAAGAAATATCTTGAGGGATATACCAGAATATTCAGAAACGGAAAAAAAAAAGTTTTTCGGTATAAAAATTAGAAGGGCAGAGTTCCAAAGATGGAAGAAGAAGGAATAGAACGGGTATTGGAAAAGTATCGGAAAGCGGGCAAGATTCTGGCAGGAGTACGCGAGGAAGCGATAGCGAAAGTAAAAGAAGGGGTCTTGTTAGTAGAGGTTGCGGAATTCGTCGAGCAGCGCATAAGGGAACGAGGTGGCGAACCTGCGTTCCCCTGTAATATCTCACTGAACGAGGAAGCCGCACATGCCACGCCCTCAATGGACGATACGCGGGTCTTTGGCAACGAGCTCGTCAAGATAGATATCGGGGTCCATGTTGATGGTTATATCGGGGATAGCGCGGTGACCGTGGATTTAAGTGGCGAACACGAGGAACTGGTGCGCGTCTCAGAGGCGGCGTTAAACGAGGCGATAAAGATTATTCGCGACGGCGTAAGCACGATTGAGATCGGCGAGGTCATTGAGCATACGATACGAGAACAGGGCTATAGGCCTGTGGTTAACCTCTCGGGACATGGACTTGCCCGATATAATTCACATGCCCCGCCCACGATCCCCAATGTACGGTATGAACATGGCGTGCTCTTATCGGAGAACGATGTCGTGGCGATCGAGCCGTTTGCGACTGATGGCGCGGGCAAAGTGGTCGAGAGTGGCACCGTGGAGATCTATGGACTCATAAAAGCAAAACCAGTCCGTGTGACCGAGGCGAAGAAGCTTATGGAAGCGATAAAGAGCTATCAGGGACTGCCATTCGCCAAACGATGGCTGCCGCGTGAACGGCTCGATTTGGCACTCAGGACCTTAAAAAACGCGGGTGCGCTCCGTGAGTATCCGGTGCTGAGAGAGGAGGAGAAGGGCGTGATTTCACAGGCTGAACATACCGTGATCGTGACGAAGGACGGCTGCGAGGTGACCACCCAGTAAGGTATACGGACGGCATGGACGAATCGTAAAATAAATCGTTCTTGCTCCCTTCCCCTCTTCTTTAAACTCCTCCTCATCAAGAGAGTACTGTATTTAGGTGTAGGCAACGTATGTCACTGTAGCCGCGAAGGAGGGTTGCACGCTCATCACGGCTGACGAGCAGCTTCAGAAGAACGTGAGGGGAGATGTTGCGGTGGAACTCTTGTAGCTTTTTAATCTGGCCATCAGTCACGGAGAACTACCGGAGCATTTATCCATCAAGGCTTGTTCGAAAGAAAAGAAGTAATTTCTTTCTTAGTAAAGGTTCTTTCTTTTTCAACGAACGAAACTTATGCTCGAAATAGATGGCTCATTCGGTGAAGGTGGCGGGCAGATCATTCGGACTGCAATCGCGCTTGCGGCAATAACCGGCAAGGAGGTCGAGATACAGAATATACGGGCGAAGAGACCAAATCCAGGGCTTTCACCACAGCATATACATGCGGTCAAAGCGGTCGAACGGATCTCAGGCGGCTCTACTGAAGGACTGGAGTTGCGGTCATCGCGATTAACCTTCTCACCCGGGGCGCTCAAAGGATTTGACGGTGAGATCGATATCGGCACTGCGGGCAGCATCACGTTACTCTTGCAATGTCTTATTCCCGTCGCGCTCTTCGCCGATCGTGAGACGAGGGTGCGGATAACCGGTGGCACGGATGTAAAATGGTCGCCGCCGATCGATTTCTACACGAATGTGTTCCTCAAAGCGCTTCACGCGATGGGGTGTGAGGTGCACCTCGACCTGAAGCGGCGAGGGTATTATCCAAAGGGCGCCGGGTTGGTGGAGGTGCAGGTGGCTCCTGCGCCTCAGATGACCGGTATTGTGGTAGGGGATCGTGAACGACGAGGTGTCATCAACGGTATCTCTCATTCCCGGGGCCTTCCCCCGCATGTAGCAGAACGGCAAGCGAAAGCAGCGAGAAGTGTCGTGAGGGCAAAAGGGTATGATACCGAGATAAAAACTGATAGTGCAGATAGCGGGAAGCTGACGACTGGTAGTGGCATTACCTTATGGTCTGGCTATAAAAGCGGGAGCGCGTTGGGACAACGAGGCAAAAGGGCAGAGCTCGTCGGAGAAGAGGCAGCTCATGGCATTCTCAAAGAATTACAAGCACCATCAACGGTAGATATCCACCTCGCTGACCAGCTCATACCCTACATGGCACTTGCGAAGGGCAAATCTGAGCTCAAGGTCAGGGAACTGACGAACCATCTTGAGACGAACATGTATGTCACGAAGCAATTTCTGGATGTTGAATTTGGAGTTCAAAAAGAAAAAACGGAAGAAAAGGAAGAGATTTTCGTGATCAGGAAGGAGTAACTTTTTCCTTAGCACGTTTATCGAATGATGATCAACTTGAAAAAGAGAGAGGTCAAATGAAAACCAATATGAAAAATATACAGAAAGGGAGTACGGCGATTTTCTTTTCGGCAGCGATGCTTACAAGTATTTTGGTTTTTATGTGCCCAGCCCAAGCCTAGGATGCGGAGTTCGTAGATGAACTTGCGTTTCGGTACGCACCAAACATGTGGTTCGATTCCGAAGAGCAATTCTATCCTTGCAGTCCGTTCTTCTACACAGATGAGATCAAGCGAACAAGTGGGGAAAGGAGCAGAAACGAATACCTCAGTCTAAATCTGGCACAAAAAAGGGATAACCTCACGATATACTACCACACCGTTGATACTGGAGAAGAGGTAGTCTACGAGTACTGGTTCTATTATGCCTATAATGATTTCGCTAACAAACATTACCACGATTGGGAAACAGTCTATGTGTTTGTGGATAAGAGAGGCTGTCCAACAATTACCTAACAACCAATAGATTGCGTAGATATAAAAAGCGATCCTTCTTCTCAATACACCCAGCACTATATGGCCAGATCTAACACGAATTTCGGAAATAGATTCTTAAAGTTAATGAAATTCAATTCCAAGCGGAATTAAACCGGAATGTTTTTATTGTGACTTGCACAACTAGTATCTGGTTATAAAAGCGAGGTATTGATGAGAAATGGCGATGAGGGATGATAAAATGGGGCAATCGTGGCTATTGCCCCCGGATATTAGCGATCTCATACCGGTCAGCCACATCTGCTACCTGGTTATTGCGATCGTGAAGAGGATAGACCTGAGTGGAGTGGAGAAGAAGTACCGGTTTACACCCGGCAATCCCGCATATTCACGCCGGATGTTGCTCAGACTGGTGATCATGGCGTCCATCGACGGTGTATGGTCTTCGAGAAAGATAGCAAAGCTGGCTCAGGAGAACGTGGTCTACATGTATCTAACCGGGAACGAGAAGCCGGACTTCAGAACAATCTGCAACTTTAGAAAGAGGAACAAGGAGCTGATTGAAGAGGTATTCAAGGAGACCGTCACGGTTGCCAAAGCGCTGAAGATACTGAACCTGGGGCATATCTCCACGGACGGGAAGTTATGGCTGCTGGGGGTGAATTTTAACTGATGATGAAACACCACCAAAATCTTACGAGTTTTTTGATATGATATTCAGTCCTTTAAACTTTCATTTAGCTGTTCTTGATTTTAGGGTTGATTTGGCTTCATATTTTATAATTTTTGGGTATTTATGGTTATATCTTTAGTTTCTCCCCCATTCAAGTCAGTTGAAATGCCTAGAATACATGTTGAGAATGAATCAACCTTCCTAACAATCTGTCCGTTTTTACATGTGTACGAAACTCCATGTATTCTAGGCATTTCAACTACGAATGTCACTCCATTTATAGGCTCATTATTGCTATTTTTCACGAGAATTAAGACTTCATTTTCATCTTTTGAAACTAACGCCGAAACATTTTGTAATAATTTGAAATGTTTTGCAATCTCATAAGGGGTTGTAAAAGTCATTCCTTTGCTTTGTGCATATTTTGAAACATTCACTAACTCATCTATGTACTCTGGCATACCAACCTTTTCAGAACGCCACAAGAAGAGGCATAAGTCATCATTCGCTACTGTTAAATCAATAAGGGTCTTCCAAGTGGATACAACATCCTCCACTTCATAATCTTGACGTAAATATGAATCAGTAGGTTCTGAAATTGTAAGTAAAACCAATCCTGTTTTATTTCCGTTGTAATATGCTAATTGAGGTTGTCTGAGACCCTCTTGGTATGATTCTTCGGTTTGCGGTCTTATATGGGTCATCAGGGCAAAAAGAATATTCCGGGCATTCAACGCCTTCACCGTATCTAAGTTATACTCCCGCCACTGTGGTATAAAACCAGTTAAAGTGATGTTATAATATACTTCAGCATTTTCTGTCATTATCTGTATTTTATTTCTTTGCACCTCCAAATCATCAAAAGATCGATTATAATATACATCTTCATATCCAACAATGTTAATTCCCTCCTCCATCAATTTATTCATCCTTGCGGTATTTATCTCCGCAATTTTCATATTCACGCCTTCTGTATAGTTGGTGATACCAATATTTTGTAATTTATCATGTGCATTTAATCTATAGTTGAAAGCCTCTTCAGATGTTGTATTAAGAGTGTCCATATAACTTGTCAAAACAATTGGTAACTCTCCATTAGGATAGGGATAAAGCGACACGAAATCGTACCGATTTATGTTTTCCTCGGCTGTCTTCTTATCCCCAATTGAAATATATTGTGACATATGGAATGATGTAGATGGTAGAATTCCAATAATTATACCTACATTTTTCGCACTATAATCATTTTTCGTGGAACCTTTATATAGAATTTCATCTGGATAGGCCTTATCATACTTGTAATAAATTCCATTATCACCGTCGCTGAAATATATCTTATCGAATTTTATATCTTTTATGATTATTGAATCTTCTGATGGATATATCGTTCTATTAGTTGGCGTATTATCTCCTTCTTGGAAATGAAAATACGGCATTGGAGAGACAAGTTTTGTAATGATTTTCATATCCAAACTTGATTGACTTGCAAAGGATTGAAAATCGTTTGCTACGATAATCTCTCTTTTCATTGCTTTTTGATAAAATGTGTACTGGACGATAAGTGTTGCCCAGTTTTCGGTCTCATTTTCGTTTTGTAATATTGTTTTATAGACTATTTGAATTATATACGAATAAATTGATTTATAGGGTAACTCATCTAAAATATATGATGCCTTTTTCCCATCATATGCTCCCCCAGACCAGCTTAAATAAATTATATCCATAAGATAACCATCATACAGAAGGTTTACAGTATTGTTGCCGATATATCGTATTTTTGGTGATGTTTTACCTATTTGCATCTTATATGTATCTGTGTCAATTAGAAAAAATGCTCCAGTATCTAGAAATAAAGGGTTAAGTTCTTTATATTCTATTGATATAACTTCACTAGTATTACTGACACTAGATACTACAGGATTAATATAACTGTAAATTGAAAAGTTTTCATTGGTCGAGTATATCTTGTCTAATTGGTTATTGGTATCAATTTGTAATCGCCCATTACTTCCCCTCCCTTTAAGTTCAAGAATTACTTTTTCGGAAGCGATCAAGTATTTCACATTGAAGGTAGAATATAAATCATCGACATATTGTTCACTATTCCTAGAGAGATATGTGTTACTTAGATCTCGCCAGAAGGATTTTGTTGCGCCACCTAGAGACTCCGGGAGAATTCCTTTATTCGTATATAATTCAATCTGTCTATATCCCACCCCTGAACATATCTCCCAGGGATTCCCCACCGTACCTAACCATCGCATTCCATTTATCTCATTGTCTTTTCCTGATACCTTAGGGTTGTAGTATACATTTGCAATTATGGGTAGAACAATAATTACAGAAAATATTAAGAATAAGGCTATACTAATTACAATCTTCTGCTTATTATTTTTAAAAAATTTTTCTATTTTTGCCGTTAAATAATAAAAACCAAATACAGCAACTATTGGAATTATAATAAAAAAGTAATAGATTTCACGTGTGGCTCCTGTAGGACCCTTGTAAAGCGATCCTGGGAGAAGAGTTATCGTCATAACTGTCAAAAACATACATTTTGCAGTTCGATCAAGCTTATGAATACCAAATACAGAGAAGAATGTTTGAAGTGGTCCAATCCAAAATGGAGTAGCTAATACGGAATGTGATACCCTTTCTACTCTCCCAATTATTGGAATAGTGAGTCCAACTGTTTCTCTTTTAAAAATCTTAAACTCAGGAAATTTGGATCTGAGAAAACATAATAATTTACAAATGGCGTATATGAAACCCGCCCAAATCGCGGCATTATAAAGGCTGTTATTAACAAAAATTTGATGGCGAAACATGCCAAACAATTCATTGACAAAAGGTATGTTTAATTTTGTTGAGATGAAATCCCCAACCGAAAGTAGTAGTTCTGATTTTTGAATATACTGATATTGTATATTAGAGAATAAGTCTACCATTATTGCATAATTTATTAGCATACAAACAATTAAAATATATATATTCTTATGTAGCTCACCAAAATAAATAGAATATATGGTAAGATATCCAATGGCAAAATAAAAAAGGAACATATATGTACCAGTATGTGTAATACAAAGACAGATTACAAATATACTCATTAAAAAAAATCGTTTCACTGATATTATTTTTCGATCCATTGTGAAATAAAAGATAAATAAAACAAACGCTGTTACAAATACAGAAGGTACATATCTTAAAAAAGCCATTGATGTTTGTGGCATTGAAAGAAGGAATATCACAGCCAACATACTGTATTTTTTTGATTTCAAAAACATGTTTGCGTAAAAATAGAATACTACAATTATAGTAAATAGAAACATAATTGGTATAATACTTACCAAAATAGTTGGGTTGACGCCAGTTACCTTTGCTACTATTGAACCAAACAACCAGACACCAAACGGGTAGCCAGCCGCGCTATATTCTTTTTCAACTATAGTTTTCTCTGAAAGTAATTCATAAAAATCTGATAGGGAATTTGTTTCAGTCATTTCTTTGGTATGAATGAGATGTGAATATATGTCAGTCCCAAACGGTCTTGGATGTACAGCTATCGGAGCAATAAATGCTAAAAAAATCATAAAGCATAGAAAGAGAAGAAAAAAACGCTCTATTCTACTCAGAATGTTGGATATATTTTTGATTAAAATTTTTGATATACTTGCCCCAGACTTAATTCTCTCTTCCTCTCCATGACCTTTGGCAACCAAAGCTTTTTTACCTCCATCATCTTTATATTTACAGTGTGCTTATAAATTATTTTCGAGCTTTTTAGGATTTTTTTTTATCTTTGACGACCTCTTGCTTCACTTTGAGTCCCAGCGAATCGAGCTGCCGTTGCAATTCCGCCCAGATCGCTCGATCTTTGCCGGTCTCTGCGAGCCGCTCCCTGAACTGCCAGACCGTCGTATAATCCGGAATGGTCTTCGGGAAGCCGAGGAACTTCCTGAAGGAGATTCGATCGGTAACCTCCCGCTCCAGTTCCGGATCCGAAAGCCCGTGCCACTGCAGGAGCACGAGCAGCTTGATCATCACGACCTCGTCAACGTTCGGACGGCCGCCTCGTTCGCTCCTGTTATCGTAAATCTCTCCTACCATCCGGCGGAATGCACCCCAATCAATCAACGACTCGATCTCCGCAAGCCTATCGCCAAGGCGCTGCACACGCTTATACTCCTCATTCAAGGCAAAATCGGTCAGGGATTTCATGAATAGAGATCTGTTATGATCTCATAAGTAATTTTCGGTATTCATGGCTTCCTCCCAAAAAGAGTGGAAGAGGGAGAGATGTTCCAACCTTAACTCCGAATCGATTTAGGGAACATATACAATCCAAGTGCCTCATCCAGATCCATCACTTTCTTTGGAACCTCGCTGATCATACCACGCCCACCCATCTCAAAATGGTAGACCTTGCTG
>RXIE01000021.1 GCA_004212135.1 Candidatus Methanophagales archaeon ANME-1-THS
AGGATGCATTAATAGTTGAGAGGTTAATTGAGCATGGAGTTTTTCGGGTGATAGAAGTTGAGAAAACAGATAGTTACAGAAAGTTAAAAGAGAATGAAAATTTAAGCGAAGCTGATAGAGAAGTTCTTGCATTGGCAAAAGTCGAGCATGGCATCGCAATTGTTGATGAGGATTACGCAAGGAAGATTGCTGAGATTGAAAATATTAAGTGCGGAGGCACGATTTATCTGATTTTTTCTTTGCTCGAGAAGGGAGTGATTGATAAAAGAGCGGCCAGAGAAATTCTGAATGGTATTATAGAGTGTGGATGGTTCTGCTCAATTGATCTATATAAAAGTATTTTGAAAAGGCTGGAAGAATAAAATTGTCTTCTAAACAGTTGAAAGCAATCACGCCCGATTGGAAGTATTACCTGAACATGAACGGAATATACGCCGATGCGGGTGACTACGCACTGCTCGAGGACGCGCACAGGGAAAAGATCGTGCTGGTGCAGGCTTCCGAGCATTTGGTAATCGAGGAGTTCTTCTCGATTCCTTAAAGTGATAATAAGCACGATTTACAGAACTTATTAAGACATAAAACTCAAGAAGGTTAATAAGAGATAAGGTAAGAGATAAGAGACAAAGAGGAGAAGAAAAGTGAAAAAGTTTGAAGCTCAGGCAAGTGGAGGATGGATAAAACTGGAGAGGATTACCATGGATCCGGAAGTTATGGGTGGGCAGCCATGCATCCGAGGGCTTAGAATACCTGTATCGTTGATAATTAAGCTAATTGCGTCTGGAAAAAAGATTGAAGAGATCTTAGAGGACTATCCAGAACTTGAAGAAGAAGATATAAGGCAATCGTTAGAATACGCTGCCTGGACTGTTTCGGAGAAGATCCTTCCAGTTACCTATGAAATTTCTCGTTGACCTGGCACTATCACCAAAAACAGTGAATGCTCTTCGGGATCGTGGATATGAAGCCGTTAGAGTCAATGAGCTGGGCATGGCAAAATCCAAGGATAGTGAACTAGTAGAGTATGCGGCAAAGAATGACCTGATCGTGATAACAGCCGATCTGGATTTTGGCGATATTTTAGCCTCTACAGGTTATAAAAAGCCGTCTGTGATAATATTTCGCTTGAAAGAGCCATCTGTAGACCATATTAATGCCCTTCTGCTTTCAACTATCCCCCGCATAACGGGTTCACTGGATAATGGCTCCATTGTGGTGATTGAGGACCACCAAATTCGCATCCGGGAACTTCCTGTAGCATGAACGTATGCAATCCCAGATTTTGGGATAAGCGAACCGATGGTCGCCTTAGAATTTGGAGAACCAAGAACGATTGACAATAATCTTTTGAATACGACGATCTGAACAATAACGGTATCGCTGCCGATCAGTAACTTAGCAATGATGAAAGACGCATCCATGGGCATCATTGCGCCTGACCAGATACGATCAGAATGTAAACGGCATATTAGCGGATGCCGGCGACCAGGCGATGATGGGGGACGCGTCCATGGGGAAGATCGTGTTAGTGTAGGATTTAGTATTTTGGTTTTGGAATTTATGAGGTTATATAATTTTTAAATTCGAAGAGCATATAGTTAATGAGAAGAGGTAATATGAGCAATAAGAGTGTATCCCTATCAGAAGAGGTATATGCAAGATTAGAGGCAAAGAGGAGAGAAGGAGAAAGTATCGGTGATGTTATCACCCGCTTAACCGAGAGTAAATCTCTGATGAATATAGTTGGGTTTTTAAAAGAAGCTGAGGCTGAAGAGCTGGAAAATGTTATAAGAGACATGCGAGAGAAGAGCAAATCCAGAACTGCGAGTATAATAGAAAGGCTAAAGCAATGATTCTGGACACCTCCTTCCTTATTGACCTGATGAGAACAGATTCTGGTGCAGTAAGAAAGCTAATAGAACTAGAGAAAAACGAAATCGCACAAGAAATAACTGCTCCAACGCTTTACGAACTCTATGTTGGAATAACACTATGTGACAAACCAGAGAAAGAGAAAAGAAAAGTTCTCGATACATTAACTTCTACAAACATTTTAAATTTGGATGCAAAAAGCGCAGAGAAAGCTGGTGAAGTACAGGGGAGATCGATTAAAGAGGGGATGATGATAGCCCCTGAAGATGCAATGACAGCAGGAATTGCACTGCTCAACGAGGAAATAATCCTCACCAGAAATGTCGAGCACTTCTCACACATAAAAGATCTGAAAATTGAGACATATTGAATCTTTTACCAAATGGGTCGACTGGAGTGCAAAGACCTGGCGATACGACTCGAACAGCAACGGAATATACGCCGACGCCTTGGATTCCGCAATGTTGAAAGATGCGGCTGCGGGGAAGATCATGTTGGGGTAAGCTTTCGGATGCAATTCATGCAGTTTTATAACCACAAGATTACACCTAGGCCCTTTCAGAACTTGCGGAGACATGGGAGCAGCTCTCGGGTGCATTCAATTCCTCCTGAGAAGCTCACGCACCCAACTAGAAACTTTCTGCAATTTTCTTCCGGTGAATTCTCCCCCAACACATAATCCGCAATGACATTATCTTCTGAGACAAAATGAATATGTCTCGGAAAGGTCTTGATGCCTTTGTGATGCGGTGCTGTGTCAATTCTATATATCGTATCATCCCCCTGCCAATGAAAAGAGAATTTCCCCTCCACGGGATACCTGATGTCAATCCAAGAGTCCTCAATCAAAATCAACCTTACCCGATCGGCATAAAACTCTGCATCTACAACTATATCTGAAAATTCATCTCGTGCTATCTTTAAAAACTGTAGATATCGGCGGAACATTCATTAAATCTCACTTATCAAATCCCGCGCCAGCTTTTTCATCTCTTCTATATTGTTCCTCAATGCTAAAGCGGATAAGAAATCCTCGTACGATGGATGTTCCGGTAGCTTGCCCTCTTCTATCCCTTTCTCTATCTCCTCAGGCTCTTTTACCTTGTGCTTCGAAAGTATCCTTTTGAGTTCCCGTTTTTGGTCAATTATCTCCTTTACAATGATGATAGGCACTAACTCGCTCTTCACCGTTGACATGAGTTCTATTTTATTTTACTCTTTAACTATTTAAATATTTGACTTTACTTTCCCCCTCTCAATCATTAACACATCCGCCTTTCCTGCTTCTTTGCCTTTAATAACAACTGCTTCAAACTTTTAGTTGGTTCTGGAAGCGTACCAGATAACAACAGTAATTACACCTTTACCAATATCACACCGAGCGATTATACCATGACCTCTTCCAAGATGAAATTCTGGACGAATTCGACCTCTTTAACCGTAATTGCTGGTACTTCCGCAGTAGCATATCATGCACTCTGGCTAAAAGGCGACCTCAACACTAACGGCATCGCTGCGGATGAGATACTGACTTAGAATTGATGAGATCCGCGTCCGTCGGTCTTATCACGACTGATGCGCGCTACGACCTCAACGCCAACGGTATAAACGCCGACGCGGGCGATTACGCAATGCTGCAGGACGCACACAGGGGAAAGATCGTGCTGGGGTAGGTATATAGACGATGAGCAGCCTTTTCTGTCAAAGTACCTTACCGGCAAGAACTGGTCGTAATTAAAAAATGAGTTACATTATAAAGGCATTCGAAGAAAGGTTTGAGAGATATCGTCAGAAAAGGCATCAGTTGGAAAGGCGAAGATATTTATAAAAGATTGAACAATTAATTAAGCGAAAGGAGTGATAGAAATAGAGAGGCTATTCCTGGAATACCCCTGATAATCGTGAATATGCTAGACGGCAATTTGAAAAAACTCCGTTTATAATCAACGTAAAGGTTAACTAAGATGAAGGTAGAACGTATAAAGCGATACAAAGATAAAATAAACGTGATTCTGGAGAGAGGTGCGCATATACGTGAGTGGGTCGGAGAATCAGGTGCTGAGGAGTTCATACATGATGAGAAGACAAAGTTAGCGGTCTATAAAGCATTCCAGGAAATCGTTGAGTCATGTATGGATATACTTGCGATGGTATGTACAGATGAGAAAATTGTTCCGAAGGACGATTATACCAATATAGAGAATTTGAAATTTATCGATAAACGGATGAAAGAGGTCTTAATCGAGGCAAATGGGTTGAGAAACAGGTTGGTGCACCGTTATAATCAGGTGGACGATCTCATTGCATTTGTTGGCATAGAAGAATTAGTACCAAGATTAGAGGAATTCATGGGGATAATTGACCAATGGTTGCAGAAGCTATTGAAAGAAGGATGAAGAAGGACTTCAGCTCCCTGATACAGAACGATCTGGTTTTGGGTATCTTGCTCTACGGCTCAGCGGCTAAGCATGAGCAGACTGAGCGCAGCGACATAGATGTCTGTGTGGTTGCACCCGGGGTGCATGACAAGGTCCAATTTTCACGGTCAATTCTGGCGCAGGTGAAGGATGAACGGTACGATGTGCGTCTATTTGAGCTTCTGCCGCTCTATCTCAAGATACAGGTGATTGAAGAGGGGAAGGTTATCCACACGCACGATGTGTATGAGCTTTATGAGTATTTTTATTCGTTTAGAAAGCTCTGGGATGATCAGAAGGAGCGCCAAACTTTGAGTAAAGAGGAGGCTTTGATGTTATTTGCCCCATTGACTTAATGGTGAGACTATAACTGTTAATTTCGCGCCTGACTAAACGGCGATCTGAACAATAACAGTATCGCTGCTGATAACGATGATGTCGCACTGATGAGAAACGCGTCCGTCGGGCTCATCACACCTGATTCGCGCTACGACCTGAACGATAACGGTATAAACGCCGACGCGGGCGATTACGCAATGATGCAGGACGCGCACAGGGGGAAGATCGTGCTGGGGTAAATTATTCATTAATCATTCTATCACTGAACCAAAGATAGAGAAAAGAGGATTTTACAGGAGAATAACCAAAGAATTCAAAATAGCTCAGATGAACATTGGTCAAGATAGCTCAGCCACATGTGCTATTGGTTTAATCGTAGGCCGTCTTCCTCAGCTTAATCCGATAAATGACAATGGTGTTATTCTTTTGGTCGACTTCATACAGTATCCTGTATTTCCCTTCTCTGATTCTATAGCTATTTCCTTTTCCTTTCAATTTCTTCATACCCCTTGGAAAAGGGTCATTTCTCAGGCTTTGGATGGTTCTATCAATTCTGACATACGTCTTATCATCAAGAGCGTCGAGATCTTTCTTTGCACTCTTCTTAATCTTTATCTCGTACATCCTGCTTCAACCTGCTCTTTCGATAGTCCTCGTAATCCATCGTCTCTTCAGTCTTCAGCAGCTCGAAATCCGTAGTGTCTTCGTAATCTTCTAACAGCTCCATTAACGCTTCAAATGTTTCAATATCTATAATTACACCTTTCTTCTCGTTCTTTTGATAGATATACTGCAAATCTTCTCTTTTTATCCTTAGCATCTTTACCCCCTCACCTGATATTAAAATGTATTCTTCAGCAATAAATAGTCTGCTTTTCTTCCTCGGCCTACATCCCCAGCATCTCCGGGAATTACACGACGACCGCTTCAAGATCAGGTTCTGGTACAACTCGAGCTCTTTTAGCCATACGGGGTAGGACTGTCACGGACATCTTTGTGGTTAAAAGGCGATCTGGACACTAACAACCTCGCTGCCGATGACGATGATGTCGCATTGATGAAAAACGCGTCCATAGGGAAGATTACGCCTGACTCGCGCTACGACTTGAACAGCAACGGCGTCAACGCAGACGCAGGCGATTACGCAATGCTGCAGGACGCACACAGGGGAAAGATCGTGTTGGTGTAAGTGTTAGTTTGAGATTTCTTACTTATACGTAGTGGACGCGAAAACGCGATTAAAGCTGT
>RXIE01000022.1 GCA_004212135.1 Candidatus Methanophagales archaeon ANME-1-THS
AATAAAATTACTCAAAATGTACAAAAGCTTATATATTGACAAGACCATCTCCTATTTGGAGGGGGAAAAAGGTTATGGATAGGTTTGAGGAAGAGCATATTGAAGCTGGTATCGGCACAGAGTACATCCATCCAGAAGTGGAAGCGTTGATTTTAGTGTCGACCTATGAAGCCCCGGTAAGATCAAAGCGTTTGATAGAGAAGGTGCAAGCACTGGAAGATCTGTCAGAGCCTACGATTTACAACATCTTGAGAAACTTGGATGAACGGGGTTTGATTCAGAGGGTGGAAAAAAGTCGAAGAAATGTTCAGTATAAACTTACAGAAAAGGGGCGTAAGATGGTGGAAGAGGAGCAATTAAAAGCGAGAGAAACCTTGTTGGCTGCGGTGAGAAACAGTCAGGACTCGAAAGAGATTGTTTTTGATTTGATTTTAGAGGATGTTTTGAAGGACTTACCTGAGGAGTGGAGGGCTCCGGAGAAGAAAAAAAAGTTGAGAAGGATAGTGGAGGAAGAAATTGAAACGGCAAAGAAGAGGCTTATACGTATGAGTACGATCCTCTGGGAGGAAAAGAAATGAAAGCAGTAATTTTAGCCGGGGGTTTTGGAACAAGGCTTCGTCCCTTAACCCTAACGAAGCCGAAACCGATGATCCCGTTAGTAAATAAACCCGTGATAGAACATGTGGTTGACTACCTTGTTTCTCATGGATTGAACGATATCGTAGTAACTACGACGTTCCATAAAGAGATGATCGTGGAGCATTTCCGGTATAGAAAAGATATACACCTTTCATATCCACCCGAGCCATACCCTCTTGGAACTGCGGGCTCGGTAAAAAATGCGGGATTAGATAAAGAGGCTGAACCGTTCGTGGTGATACAGGGTGATAATATCACTGATATGAACCTGCGTGGATTAATAGATTTTCACTGTGAAGCTGGTGGGTTGGTAACAATTGCTTTAACGCATGTTGAAGATCCGTGGAACTATGGTATTGCACAGCTCGAAGGTAACGGCTACATTGAGAGATTCCATGAGAAACCTGATAAGGGGGAGTGTTTCAGCAATTTGGCGAGCACCGGAATATACGTAATAGACCCAAGGGCGATGGAATTTGTGCCTGAAAGAATACCTTTTGACTTTGCAAAAGACCTCTTTCATCTGCTTTATGTGAAGAAGAAAGGCATGATGTTCGGATATGAGCTCAGTGCAGACAATTTCTGGGCGGATGTCGGCCAGCCTGAAGGGTATCTGAAAGCGATGGCATGGATGATGAAAAAAGTGAAGAGAGGTGTGGTTATAGGAGACAATGGGGAGCTTAATGGCTCTGGAATAACAGGACCTACGGTGATAGGTGATGGTGTAGTTGTGGAAGAGAATTGTTCTATAGGTCCTAACACGGTTTTATTTGACCATGTCTATATTGGAAAAAACTCGAACCTTGAACAGTGTTTCATTGGCGAAGGTACAATAACAGGAGAAAATGCCTGCATAAAGGATGCAATCATTGGTGCTCACTGCGAACTTGGAAAAGACGTTGAAGTTCTTAACGGTAAGATATGGCCCTATATCACGATACCACACAGCACCACCGTGGACAGTACCATAAAACGATTCGTCAGATTCATTGGAGACGAAAAGTATGAGGGAAACGGTGAGCATGAAGATTTATTACGTATCGTTTCGGATGAGGAAGCGTTTTACTTTAACATGCGCAAAGGAGGGAAAATCGTTCATACCGATTTTGTCGCTCATAATCTGAAAGAGTTCGTGGAGATATTTGATAAAATAGACCATAAAGCGATAGAATATCATCTCATGGAAGGCTGCAACGATTTCGCCGCGTGGATAAAAGATGTGTTCAGGGACCAGGACCTTGCAAACGAAGTTGCAGACTCGCACTGGTGGGATCTGAGGAAAAAATTGATTAGCACGATACAGAAGCGAATATGTGGGGGATAGATGCACTATGACAATCAATGCCGAAGCGGAAATGAGAAGAAACATGGTGAGAAGAATAAAAGAGAAGAAAGAGGCGTTTTTAAAGCTCTCATCGAGTTTATTCGAGCCTGTTGGCAAGAATCCCTATTACCTGTTTCGAGGTAACCATACGAGCATAACTATAAGAAACCTGACCGATTTGAGAGATAACCTGGATGCATTTACCAAAGAGGAGGCTCACTGGCTTGCATCATGGTTAGAATATCTTGGCGATAACGAGTGCGCGGGTCAGATAAGAGGAAGGCCTGAAAAGTTCAAACACATCATTATGGAGCGATACAATGACTTGAGAGAATTTTACCCGCTGACCATAGCATGAGAATAGCATTGTTTAGTTGGGAATCCTTGCACTCGATTGCAGTTGGAGGTGTTGCACCACATGTCACAGAGCTTGCTGCTGCTCTTCAAAGGATGGGGAATGAAGTGCATGTCTTCACAAGGATGGGAAATGGACAGCAGCATTATGAGGTGATAGATGGAGTGCAGTACCACCGCTGCCCTTTCGACTTGAATCCCGATTTCATGATGGAAATGAACAATATGTGTCGCTCCTTCGCTTACCACTTCTTCCAGATTGAGAATGTATCAGGCACCTTTGACATCATTCATGGACACGACTGGATGACGGCGAATGCACTTGCGGAGCTAAGGAATGCAAGCGGCAAGAAGACCGTTTTCACGCTTCACTCAACCGAATACGGAAGATGTGGGAACGTTTTTTACGAAGGGCAATCACGCCATATCAGAAACTTAGAATGGTATGGCGGATTCATCGCTGATAAAATCATCACCACTTCAGAAACGATAAAGAAGGAAGCGAAATGGATATACAACCTCGAGGACTGGAAGATCGCAATGATACCAAATGGCGTTTCGCCTCAGAAGTTCGCTGGGGTTATTGACCCCTGGAGCGTGAAGAAATGGCATAGCGTTGGCGTTTTGGATCCAGTTTGCTTATTTGTGGGAAGGTTGGTCGTCCAGAAAGGAGCGGATTTGCTCTTAGAGGCAATCCCCGCGGTTTTAGCGGAATTCCCTCATGCGAAGTTCTTTTTCGTCGGTGACGGCTACATGAGAAGAGGTTTAGAACACAGAGCCTGGCAGCTCGGAGTCCAGCATGCATGCCGATTCCTCGGTTATGTTCTGGAGAGCGACCTCGTCAATTTCTATCAGGCGTGCGATATGGTCTGCATACCTTCGCGGAACGAGCCTTTTGGGATCGTTGCCCTAGAAGCGTGGGCCGCGGGTAAGCCAATTGTAGTAACTCATAATGGCTTCGATTACGTTTGGCACGATGTAAACGGGCTGAAAGTATATGCCAATCCGAATTCAATCGCATGGGGAATAAAGAGCATATTTTCCAATTTCGAGAGGGCGAGGTGGATAGGCTCGAACGGAAGGAAGACTGCAGAAGGATTTTCATGGGATAATATCGCAAAAATGACGACGGGAGTTTATGAAGAAATCATGGGATGGTCGAAGATATGACAATGGAAGAGGTATTGCTGGTTGAAGTATCAACTGAGGTGTGCAATAAAGTAGGCGGGATATACGGCGTACTCGCTTCAAAGGCGGACGTGATGATGGAAAAATTCCCAAACTACCTGACTGTTGGACTGTACAACCATGCGACATCACCACACGATTTCTTGCCGAAGACACCGCCTAACGAGATTGATAATGTGCTCAGAACACTTTTAAATGATACTATTCGGACGTATTATGGGAGCTGGAAAGGAGGAAAAAACGCTCCCTGCATTTTGTTAGATATCCATGATTATATGAACCGGATGGCATCGGATGATAATTATAACAAAACTATTTTGGGTGCCTCTTCAGATCGCCGGGATAATATCCTCCCGATATATTATGCTATCAAAAGAAGGAACTGGGAGCACTTCAGGATTGATAGCTACACTGCTGATTATTTTTACAATGAAGCGATTACATGGTCAGAAGCGGTAGGCTATCTGATAGAGTTGTTATTAAAAATACCTCTGTATAAGGATAAAAAAGCGGTGGTCATCGCGCATGAGTGGTTATCGGCGGGTGTTATATTCAGGAAAAAGGTATTTGACCTGCCTTATCGTACCATCTACGTTACCCACGCAACATCGCATGGAAGAGCGGATAGCGCTGCAGGCGTTAATGTTGCGATGAAGGTTCGAGAAGCGGGTTTGGCAAAAGGTCTGGAAACAACGGTAAGCGCTTACGAAAGGGGTGTGCAGGCAATTCACTTCACGGAAATTGCAGCTGCAAAAAATAGCGATCTTTTCGCCGCAGTATCACAATCAGTTGCACAGGAAGCCGCATACTATCTCGGCAAAGCACCTGATAGTATTCTGACAAATGGCATTTGGATGCCCGAAGGAAAGGACTTCGGAGATATTCTCAGTATACACTCGGTGCATAGGGAAATGATACGGGAATTTATGCAGGCGGTTCTCTCCCCATACTGTAGTGTGAAGGGTTGTATGATGAGGCAGGAGAGTTTGATTGTAATGACCTCCGGAAGATACGAGTTTGTGAACAAAGGTTTTGACCTTTATATCAAAGCGTTGGCCAAGTTGAATGAAGAACTGCGAGGCATTGAAAATGCCAAGCCGATATATGCGTTCATGCTGGTGCCTTCACGGACGAAAGGATTGAATGAAAATGTGTTGATGGCGACCTCACAGTATCGCAGGCTGAGAAGCATGATGGGACCTGTTTCTGAATATATCAGCGAGATACTGACACAGGCAATCGCACAGAACGATCGGTCTATTAAGGATAAAAACATAAAAGAGCTGCTCAGCAAGGATATAACGATGGAGGAAATTTTGGAGGATGCTTTTGAGATCCCTGAAACGTTGGAGAGAGATGAATTCCCCCCAATTGCAACGCATGATTATGATTATGAGAAAGACCCCATGATGGACTTGTGTTGGCAGTTAGGGCTGAGAAATAGGGAAGAGGATAACGTGAAAGTGATGATTATACCATCGTATCTCAGTGCGAACAGACGACCACTGTATTTGAGCTATCTGGACTTTGTGAATGGTTGTGATGTTGGCATATTTCCCAGCAGATACGAGCCGTTTGGGTTAACACCAGTTGAAGCTGCGATAAATGCTTGCATAGCAGTCACGAGTGACCTTTCGGGATTGGGTTTGGAACTCAAGGTTATGGGCAAGGGTGATGAGAAGGATGGGATTTTTGTGCTGCCGCTTATGAATAAAAATGATGATGAGATTACCGATGCTTTGAAAGATTTCTTGATGCGTTTGATAGAAATGCCGTACGAGGAGCTACTTGCATTGAAAAGGAAGGCGTATCAATTGGCAGGGAGTTTCTCATGGCAGGAGAAGATCGAAAACTATGTCTCTGCGGTTGAAAAGGTAGTTTATCGCTAATATTTTTTGTTGTGTATAAGTATAGTTTCCTTCCATTTTTACCTTTTCTAAGGACAATATGGAAGAAGTGGTTGTCCTATCGGTTATTCTCTTTCCCTTTCTTCTCTTCTACACTTTGCTCAGGGTGTATCCTTCTGTAGGCATCAAGATATCCAAACATTCCTAACTAAGTGGTATGTCTATCAAGGTTGTTCTCTTTTTGACCGAAAAGTATAAATATGACCTCGTGAATAGGGTGTTTTGTGTGCATATACGTGCGTGAACTGACGATAGAAGAAGGGCGGAAGATCCAGTCATTATTGCGGAGGGGGCAGAACGCCATCCAAGTTCGGAGAGCCATGGTGATTCTCTCGTCCGCTCAAGGTTACAAAGTTCCGGAGATCGCACGGAGGTATTATTTGAGTGAGAAATACGTTCGAGCGCTTATACATCGGTTCAATGCTGAGGGGGTGCGCTCACTCAATCCA
>RXIE01000023.1 GCA_004212135.1 Candidatus Methanophagales archaeon ANME-1-THS
TAAGGATATAAGCTTGGTCATTCGATAATTATAGCCCAAACTGGTATGCACGTACTTCTCGCTCTGCCCGTGATTGATGATCAGTCTCAATTTCTTCTCTAACTCCTTGGTATCGGTCGTGACCATGCCTCCCTCGCCGGTCGTCATGTTCTTCGTGGCATAGAATGAGAAGCAGCCAACAGCCCCAAAACTGCCCACTTTTTGTCCTTTATAATCCGCTCCGTGCGCCTGTGCGCAGTCCTCAACGAGCAACAGGCTATGATCCTCGCAAATCTCCTGCAGCGCCTTCACATCGAACGGATGCCCGAAGAGGTGCACGCCGATAACCGCCTTCGTTCGCGCCTTGATCTTCTCCAGCACATCCGCGGGATCTATCGCAAAGGTCTTCTCATCCACATCGGCAAAAACCGGTCGTGCATTCTGAAATAATACCGCATTCGCGGGCGCTATAAACGTGAAATCGGGTACGATTACTTCATCACCCGGTTGTATATCCAGGATTTTTAACGCGATATCCAGGGCTGTCGTGCCGTTTGTGGTGCTCACCGCACATCGTGTTCCTATGTACGCTGCAAATGCCGTCTCGAATTGGTGCACCACCTCCCCGCTCGCGAGCAGCCCTGAGGTTAATACCTCGCTCACCTTCTTAATCTCCTCTTCGTCTAAAAGCGGCTTTACAATTGGTATCATTGGCTAAACCTCCGGTTTAAAATACCCGATTGTCTCTGTTAGCCCCTTCTCCAGATCAAATCGTGGTCTATAATTCAATTCCTTCTCAGCTCGTGCAATGGATGCGAGCGAATGTTTGATCTCGCCGGGCCTCTCGGGTTCATAGACTGGCTCAAGGTTCTTCCCCGCCATCTCGATAATCTTATCCGCGAGCTCATTTATGCTTATGCTCTTACCAGAAGCGATATTGAGAACTCCTGCTCCTCGTTCGGCTGCCTGTATATTGGCAGTAACCACGTCCTGTACGAAGATGAAATCCCGTGTTTGAGTGCCATCACCATAAATGATGGGGGGCTTGTTTGCCAGCACGCGGGTGATGAACCGCGGTATGACCGCTGCATACTCAGAAGAAGGGTCTTGCTTCGGTCCGTAGACATTAAAGTATCTCAGGCATACGGTCTTTAGTCCATAAACCTCGGAAAAGGTGGTGCAATACTGCTCTCCCGTGAGCTTTGATACGGCATACGGCGATTTTGGATCGGGTTTTATATCCTCCCGGATTGGCAGTTCGGACGTATCGCCGTACACTGCGCATGAGGATGCATAAACGACCTTCTCGACGTCGCACTCCTTCCCGGCCACCAACACATTCAACGTGCCATTCACGTTCACCTCATTGGTTACCAGAGGATTCTCAACCGATTTCTGCACGGAAGGAATTGCCGCCTGGTGAAAGACGCACTCTGCACCCTTAAGTAACTCAGTTAAGAGGTTGCGATCGGTTATGCTTCCGTGTATAAAGGTGAGCTTCTTTCTGCCCCTGAACGCCTTGAGATTCTCGAGCGTTCCTGTGGAGAGGTCATCGAGCACACTCACTTCATGCTCCTCTTCTAAGAGCTTTTCAACCAGATTCGAACCAATGAAGCCCGCACCACCGGTCACTATCGCGTTCATATATCTCGATTGACCAAACTTCCCGCTTCTATCCATTTAGTGCTTGAGATCTTTACCCCGGGATAAATTGAGACATTTATTCCGGTCTTGACATGGTAGCCTATAACCGCGCCCAACTTTCTCCTGCCGGAATCGATCCGTTTGCCTTTTATGCCCATCTTAACGGGGGCGTCGTCGAATCGCACATTTGCTATCTTCGTTCCGGCACCTAAATTGCAACCCTCAGCGATGACGGAATCCGCGACATAGTTCAGATGCGGCACCTTCGAGTTTGACATCAGGACACTCCGCTTCAAGACCGAAAATTCACCTACCACAGATCGATCTCCTACTACACTTCGCTCCACAATGCAATTCTTTATTTTACACCCGTTTCCAATGACCGCGGGCTTCCTTATTATCGCGGAGTCCCATAGCTCGGTATTCTCGCCGATGGCGAACCCGATTCGGTCGAGCATGTACAGGTTTGCATCGATATACTCCCACGGATACCCGATATCGTTCCAATAGCCCTTCAACGGGATGACCTTGACCTCTGCGTGCTCATTGAGCATCTGGATCGAGTCGGTCAGCTCGTATTCACCACGCGCGCTCGCGATTGTCCGTTCTGCGAAATCCACGATCGAAGGAGGGAGATGGTATACCCCTGCATTGACAAATCCACTACCAGATCCCGATTTCTCTCGTATTCCCTTTAATCGTCCCCCTTCGAAGATGACCTCACCGTATCGTGAGACATCATTCACCTTGACAATAGCCATCGCATTCTCCGATTCCACGAGTTCGTTGAAGTTCGTGACATCGAGGAACAGGTCACCATACATAAGAATGAACTCGTCGTCAATGAAATCTCGGGCTGCAGCCAATGCCGTTGCAGTTCCTTTGATCAAGCGGTCTTCATACCACCTCAAATCCGGAAGATCGATTTGTTCTTTTAGATACCCCACCACCACCGCGATCTCTTCAATGCCATATCGTCTGAGCAGCTCAAGCTGGTACTCAATCAAGGGTTTATTGCAAATAGGAAGCAGTGCTTTCGGTTTATAATCAGTGAGCGGCTCTAATCTCTCGCCTTTGCCAGCCGCCAGTATTATCCCTTTCATTCCTCGTAGCGTTCACTACTCTTTTGTACTAATAAATGTATCGGTGGTGGTGAGAAAACTGAAAGTGTTCTGTTGTGTTGATTGTTTGTTGAATTTTGAGCTCATTCTGGCACTTCTTTAAAAGAATTTCAGGTCACCGTCACGCACTTTGCCAGATTCCGGGGTTTGTCAGGATCAAGGCCCTTATAGACAGCGAGCTGATATGCGAGGACTTGCATCGGTATGATTTGAATGATGGGATTCAGTTCTTCAGCATCAGGAACTTTTATCCAGTGATCAAAGATCGCTTCATTCTCAGGGGAGACGCCAATGATATAGCCCCCTCTGCTTTTGAGCTCCTCTGCGTTGGACAGGATTTTATTCTTATTGCCATTTGATACAAAGACAATGCAGGGCACCTCATCCTCAATCAATGCCAGTGTTCCATGCTTGATCTCCCCGCCTGCAAATGCTTCTGCATGGATATATGAGACCTCTTTTATTTTCAGTGCGGCTTCGAGCGCAGTGGCATACTGTGCACCCCGTCCGATGAGATAGATATCCCGCGTATCACGGAGCATCCGCGCGAGTCTCGCGAGATAGTCCCGCATAGATCGTGAGGTCAGGTTATAGATATCGAGGTATAAGCCTCCGATCTTCTTCAAGCCTTCTTCATATTTACCAGCAAGTGCGTAGGCGAGCAAATCCATCAGGACGACTTGCGAGGTGTATGTCTTGGTTGAGAGGACGCATATCTCAGGTCCACTGTTCATGAACAACTGGCTATCGCTCTCCCGTGCTAAGATCGACCCGTCTCGGTTAACGATGCCCACCACGGTGCTCCCCCTCCGCTTCGCGGCACTCACCGCATCGAGCACATCCGCGGTCTCGCCCGACTGTGAGACGGCGAATACCAGCGTTTTATCGGTTAAAAAGTGCTCGTAATGCTCAAATTCGGAGGCTAATGCTACATTGACATGCAGCTTCGCGGTTTTTGAGAACATATAACTGCCTGCCAGACACGCATGGTAACTCGACCCACAGCCAACGAAGAAGGTGCCAATCGCATGGTGCATCTTGTCACATATCCCCTGGATGACTTCTTCATCCTGCTGCAACGCTCGGAGTATCGTCTCATCCTGCTCACTGATCTCCTTGAGCATGAGGTGCTCAAATTCGCCACGCTCTACTCCTTCAGCGCTGCATTTTACCCGGTCAACTGGTCGCTTCACAAATCGATCTTCCGCTAAATTGTAGATCCGGAGACCACGCGCAGCATCTGCGAAGAAGACATCCTCACTCTTGAGATACACCACTTTATTTGTCCATTCTAAGAATGCAAGCACATCTGAAGCGGGAAGGAAGCCATCGTCCGAGATACCGAGCGTGAGTGAGCGTGACCCTTTCCTCGCACCTGCTATCTTCTGCTCGCCGCGTTTCAGTGCGAGGATCGTATAACTGCCTTCAAGCATCCTCAGGGCATGGATAACCGCCTCTTCGAAGCTGAACCCTTCCGCGGTGAACTCCTCGATCAGATGTGGCACGACCTCAGAATCAGTTTCTGATCTAAAGACATGCCCCTTTCCCATCAGTTTTGCCTTGAGTTCGCGATAATTCTCTATGATCCCGTTATGGACGATCACGATCTCATTATGGCAATCTGAATGGGGATGCGCATTCTCCTTTGATACCCTGCCATGGGTAGCCCACCGCACGTGCGCAATCCCTATCGGTCCTTCAAATTCTTCGAATTGGATCTCCTGTAATTTGCCCACATCCTTCTGGATACACAACTCCTCTGAGAGGATTGCTATCCCAGCGGAATCGTACCCCCGGTACTCTAACTTTGCCAGGCCGTTCCGTAGAATTGGGAAGGCATTTCTTTTTCCGATATACCCGATAATTCCGCACATTTCGTGATTGGGCGCTATGGCGCTTTATCAGGATTTATTTCGGTACGAACCGAACCTGAATCAACGAACCATAGATTAGATATCGCGGTATAAAAAGGGCTAAGGGCTTGGAATTAGAACGAGAGGTAAGAACCTCAGGTCAGTATGCTAAATACTGGTGCATTTAAAAAGGATGGGACAAAACGAGTTAGTACAATCCCAGCGACGAATGATGACGCAGGATACAAACGCTCTCGTGCACCGGAAATTGGAACGAATTCTTCGTATCCTTGAAGACCAGCGTCTCCATTCGATCACCGAGATGGTCGAACGTGTGCACCTTTCGGCGGAACAAGTCGCGTTCTTATTTCGGTTCTTAGCTGCTTATTCCTTTATCCGGTACAATGAGCAGGATGAAACGGCTATCATCTCGACTGAGCTCTTAGCACTCAAATGAGTAAGAGTTCGCTCATCTTCTGATAGTCACGCAAGAATTCTTCCCCTTTATCCGTCGTCTTGTATCCGAGTCGTGAATTCTCGATCAGGCCTTTCTCTTCCAGGTAGGCGAGATACCTTTTTACCCGTTTGAAATTGAGATTCGCCTTATATACAATCTCGGTTTTCCCTACACCGCCTCGTGCAATAGAAAGGACCTCAACCATTATCTCTAATCTGCCTCTGCGCTCCTTCACGCTATCATTACGTGCTTCTTCCATTGATAGTGGACTCACCGTACTTAGAGGGCGATTTACTCGTGGGTGTATCCGTAAGGAGATCGAAACCCGGAACTGCTGGACCCTTTTATCCGGTTTATTTCTCTTTCCCGACCTCGAATACCAGGCCAGATAACGAGAGATACATACGAAGCGGAGGTATATAAACTTTGTGGCTCTCCTTCCACTGGAATGCGGTAGTCTTCGAGCTGAGCAGGAGCGGTACCCTGATCTTTGCGTAGACCATAGTGGTACTTCGGGCTGGTTTTATGCTCTTATGCGCTATTATCTCATCAGTCATGGCGAGGGCATGCCCTTCACTTCACAGCTTGTCATCTTCGGCTTACGTTCTTCTGCCGAGCATCAGGTACATGAGCGCTGCGATCGTCATCGTGACGAGTAGAATGATCACCATGACCATGCGTATCCAGTACTTCCGAAGACCCTTACTTCCGAAAGAGATTTATAGGTACCACATCTTCTCCACAAGAGAGGCCAAATGAACCTGGTTATGTCGAGTTTGGTGAAGTTAGGGATTCGCGAGGGCTC
>RXIE01000024.1 GCA_004212135.1 Candidatus Methanophagales archaeon ANME-1-THS
TTTCACGTCCACTTCCTGGTTTGAAGCAGAAGGGCGATGGCGTGGTTGGCGGGACACTCAACAAAAATGGCATACTGACAGTCCGAGCGATGAAGATCGGGAAAGATACGGTACTCGCTCAGATCATCAAGCTGGTGGAAGAAGCCCAGGGGTCACGACCGCCGGTCCAACGAATTGCGGATAAAGTCGTGAGCTATTTCATTCCAACGGTATTAGCCATTGCGATTCTTGCCTTCGCGGTCTGGTACCTCATCATTGGTAATACGCTCCTCTTTTCGCTCACTGCCTTGATTTCCGTGCTTGTCATCGCGTGCCCCTGCGCGCTCGGACTCGCCACACCGACTGCGGTAACCGTGGGCATTGGTCGTGGTGCGGAACTGGGGGTCCTCGTGAAGAAAGGCGAAGCACTTGAAATAGCCGAGAAACTGACCACGATCGTCTTTGATAAAACAGGTACGCTGACCAGGGGAAAACCAGAGGTTACGGATATACACTCGTTTGGCATCACGGAGAACGAGTTGCTCACACTGGCAGCCAGTGTGGAGAAGAATTCGCAACATCCGCTCGCCGAGGCGATTGTGAGACGAGCCCACGAGGCGGGTATCGAGCTTCTGGAAAGCACGGAATTTGACACGTTCGGTGGGAAAGGGGTGAGCGCAAAGGTAGCGGGTAATGAGGTCTTTATCGGGAACAGGATACTGTTTGCCGAGCGGAATATTACGCTCCCGCCTGAAATTGAGGATACCGTGGTTCAGCTTGAAAGCGAAGGAAAGACAGTTATACTCATCGCGCGTGCTCACCAAATCAGCGGCAGTATCGCGATCGCGGATACCCTGAAGGAGAGCACCAGAGATGCGATCAGCGCATTCAAGGCGATGAAGCTGAATGTGGCGATGATTACCGGCGACAATGCACGGACGGCTCATGCTATCGCAGCGCAGATCGGCATCGAACGGGTATTAGCTGAGGTCTTACCGCAGGATAAAGCGGAAGAGGTGAAGAAGCTGCAAGAAAACGGCGAGGTCGTTGCCTTTGTAGGTGACGGCATTAACGATGCACCCGCACTTGCACAGGCTGACGTCGGGATCGCGATCGGGAGTGGGACAGATGTAGCAATCGAGAGCGGTGAGATCGTACTGATTACAGATGATCTGATGGATGCGGTGGCCGCCGTCCAGTTGAGCAAGAAAGTGATGACGCGGATAAAGCAAAACCTGTTCTGGGCGTTCGCCTATAACACCGCGCTCATCCCCATGGCAGCCGGAGCACTCTATCCGTTCTTCGGCATTACGTTTAAACCAGAACTCGCGGGGCTCGCAATGGCGCTGAGTTCCGTTACCATTGTGACTCTTTCTTTAATGCTGAAGAACTATACACCGCCCGCGAAGAGGGCTGAAAAGAAAAAAGGAGGTGAGAAATAAAGATGGCGATCGATCCGGTCTGTAAAATGACGGTAGACGAAAAGACGGCAAAGTTCAAGACCGAATATAAAGGTAAGACCTATTATTTCTGCGCGCCCGGCTGTAAGAAGGCGTTTGAGAAGAACCCGGAAGAATACCTTGGACGAGGAAAGTGAAGGGACCATGTGAGTATGGCAAAGGAAGTGAAGTAGAGCGAGACCGAGCAATCTGTGCTGATCAAAGCGTTGGGCTACTCGCCAAAATTGAGAATACTTGACCTCTTTTTAACTAACCCCTTCTTTGACTTCAGCAGTTTCAAACACGGTTATGTAGCGGTTCAAACTTTTATGAACCCGGTACACATGCTCCTCCACGAGCTGAAAGTCGCTCCTCGGGGAGAGATACTGAATTGATGGGGAATTTGAGACGATCACCGCTTTTCCCTTAGGTTTGAGCACACGGTCAATTTCATCGAGCGCATCCTGGTATAACCGTTCCGGGAATACACGGTGCGATTCCACGGTCGAGGCGCGTGACCTCGAAACGAATGATGCCCTGCCATACGGCAGGTCGGTTGCAATCGCATCAATGCTTTTATCTCGTAACGGTATCCTCGTGGCATCACCGACCAGTAAATCGCCCGACAGCCCGAAAAAGTGCAAATTCGCATGTGCACCTCGTACCATCTTCTTCTGGACGTCCAGACCGATCAGCCGCGCTCCAACCATCCCTGCTTCGATCAATATCCCGCCCGTGCCACAGAAAGGATCGAGAAAAAGCTCGCCTGGCTGTATGCCGCTGAGATTAACCAGGACACGGGCGACCTTAGGCATGATCACGCCGGGTACAAAGAATGGTCTGGACCGCGGTCTCCTCTCCTCAAAGTGCGTCTTGCTGACCGACCGGAGGAGCAGACAGAACAAGCAGGTGTGTGCAGTAAACAGGAGAACAAAGGTTTGAGTTGGATGCGCGAGGTTCACGGCATACCCCCTTCTCGTTATGCATTCCCCGACCACCGCGGGCAAATCGTTCTTCCTCAAGCTCGCGGGATGCGCACCTCGAAGACGAACGGCAAAGGTCTCACCTTCGTTCATAACCGTGCCAAAATCCGTCTTGTTAACGAGCTCCTCAATTGCCGCCTTATCAGGCGCACACATGCCGTGCACCTTGTAAAGGTAGTGTGTCATTGCGAGTCGCTTTGAGAGACGATCGAGAAGTTCAGATTCCAGTGACCGTGGCACATCAACTACCAGAATGCTATCTGAGAAGATCTGCTCCTCGTAGGCGACGTGCAATGCCTCTAAACAGGCTAAAACTTCTGCCCTTGGCAGTGTACCATGCTCGCCCGAGAGCTCAAACGCAAGTAGCATTTCAAACCTTTTTAAGAAGAAAAAGGGGTATGTACATATCAAAATAAAATTGCGCAAACTTGAAATGCTGAGAATACAATATGACCACTGTAAGAATGCGCTGCTCTCGATAAAGCATGAATCGCGAGGGGGTGAATATGACGAGACAGATTGAGCTTGAGGGGCTCAGGCACGGATCAGAGCTCTTGAAGCGTGGGTTTGCTTCATTGCAAAAAGGTGGGGTGATCATGGATGTAACGAGCGCTGAGCAGGCGATCGTGGCTGAGAAAGCAGGTGCTATTGCGGTTATGGCCTTGCATGCTGTTCCCGCGGATATACGGAAGGCGGGCGGTGTCGCACGAATGGCAGACCCGGCAATTATTACGGAGATCATTGATGCCGTAACGATACCGGTGATGGCTAAATGTCGTATCGGACATTTTATGGAAGCGGAGATACTCGAGGCGCTCGGTGTCGACATGATCGATGAATCGGAGGTTCTCACGCCGGTAGACACGCATCATGTGGATAAAAAGCGATTTATAGTGCCTTTCGTCTGCGGTGCCCGTGATTTAGGTGAGGCATTGCGGCGAATAGAGGAGGGTGCAGCAATGATACGGACAAAGGGTGAGGCTGGAACTGGCGATGTCAAAGAGGCGGTTCGGCATATGAAATTGATCATGGGTGAGATACGATCCCTTGCGGGTAAAGCTGAGGAGGAGCTGAGAGATGTTGCTAAAGAATTGAAGGTATCGTTTGACATCGTGCAGGAGACGGCGAACTTGCAGCGATTACCCGTGGTGAATTTCGCAGCCGGGGGAATTGCCACACCGGCTGATGCGGCGCTCATGATGCGGCTTGGCGCAGATGGTGTCTTTGTCGGGTCTGGGATATTCAAATCGGAAAATCCACCGAGGATGGCGGCTGCAATTGTGGAAGCGGTCAACAACTACGATGATCCAAAGAAATTAGCTGAGATCTCCAAGGGATTAGGATTACCCATGAAGGGGATTGAAGTGAGCGTCCTCACGGAAGAGGAGATGCTGCAAGTGCGAGGATGGTAATCCCAGTCACACGCGGACGAATGCACCACCGTTCAGGTGCAGAGCAGCGGTGATAGAACGATCGTGTTATTCGCTCTTTTATGGAAAGACCACCTGCAAAGAAGGGGCGGGAGGTGAAAAACGCCCCTTCTTCGACCTTATTTGTAGATATGTTCCAGCCCTTCACCAGGAGCAAACGCATGTGGGTCTTGAATGAACCCGGGCTTTAATCGAATGACCACGGCATCATCCTCATACAACACTCCTTCGTCCGGTCTTTTACCACTTAGTTTCTCCATTGCCGAGCTCCTCGACCACAAAGACTCTCTGCTCATCCGCGTCGCATTCGACCTGCGCGTGACGGAGCGAGAAGAGCTGTTCTACCGTGATGTCTTCAAATGGAATTGAATAGATGATGCGGATATCTTTCTTCATGTTCATGCTGTTAAAAGATTGATAAAATTATTATTAATATGAATAGGGTCTTGGAGTAAGGAGATGAAGTCAGAACTCCGAGTACGCCCGCAGGTGTGTGGAGGATACTACTACTAATAATAACCGCACTAATCCCGTCCATTTCGAAACCGTAGCTTTTTAGCACCTATCCTTACAGGGTAACGTCACGGAGAGAAGAGATTATGCTCCTTCGGTTTTGGGTGCGTAGTAATCCAGATTCTTAAAGCGCTTCCGCAAAAGAATATGAGAAGCTCGGTATTACCTTTACGTATCATGAGACAGTTTGTCCTTTATGCACGGAAAGCAGTTACGAGCCCGGATTTCGCACTGGACGATCTACCGGGCAGCGGAGGCAGGATGGACCTCGTTGCACGCTGTATTTGTAACGCGCTCTGGTTGAGCCACGCGGTGCGACGAGACTCATGCATCCATATCGTCGCGTACGGTCGTCCCAATCCACCGGTGGTTATCTCCTTCTATGGCGAGACGTTGCGAGGTGTCTCACCCGACGAACGGAATATCGCGGCCTGGATAAAGAACGCGTTAGCAGCCAAACGGAAGAATCCGGGTATAACGGTGCGCACCATCAGTTTCCAGCAGTTGATCGAGGAGCTGGCGTCCCGAGGCGCGTTCTTTTACATATTACATGAAAAAGGGCGGGATATCAGCACGCTGGAGCTCAAAGCCGATTCGGTATTCGTGCTCGGCGACCATCTGGGCCTGCCGCGGAACGAAGAGAAGTTCGTTGCACGCTGTGCACATGAAAGGATATCACTTGGCACGAGCTCGTATCTCGCCTCGCACTGTATCACCGTGCTCCATTATGAGCTGGATAGGCGGTGTACGTGGTCCTCAAGATAGAGCGTTACCGTTAAGGAAAAGCCGCTAGTTAGATAAATGGTAGATCAGCAAAAGGTGTGAAAATCCTTTTATATCCATGAGACCATCCGCATACTCGAAAAGATCTCTCTATATTCTTTGTACGCATCTCTAAATTTCATTCTATCATATTTGCTCTCTTTTTATATCTCACCTTATTGGAGGTACTGAGATCTTTTAGAAATATAAGGTCCTGGAATTCTTATTTCAGGTATTGACTTCAGGTTCTTACTCCTTTTCCTTACTACAAGCACTGAGTTCTTTTTATGAACGCTCAACAAACTATAAATCTGAGCACATGGCGGAACATGGGATTGAGTTGGTTATTCGGTGGTTATTGGGTTTATGGGCAACAGGATTAGGCTTGAGATTTTCTCAGGAGCTGCTTAAGGTAGATCAGGTTATTACTCTCCCTAAACATTATGTCGTAAATATCTATCTTGATTTTCTACCGCTCGCTATCTTAGGATTAATAGTCGCCGTCCTGGAAACGAAGCGAATGGTCCAAAGAATACGACATCACGAGTTCCGAGCTTTGGGGTGCTAATCCTCGCGGGCATTACGAGATGCTGACAACTTCTGTTGAAATAAGAGAGGACCCTTTAGAAGTTCTAATTAGAATGTGGGTAAGATATAGTGATGCATCATGAACCTAAAATGGTAAGACTAATCTTCGATTTTTAGTCCAAGAAGCTTATCAGATGACATCAGAATGAAG
>RXIE01000165.1 GCA_004212135.1 Candidatus Methanophagales archaeon ANME-1-THS
TTCTGCAATCTCTTCATAATCATTAGATACTCCTCTTCCATTTCCCAATTTTGGAGAAGAAGCAGCCCCTATAAATAACTTTCGAATTGGGAACTAGAAAAAACTTTAAAAACCTGAATAGATACCCGTAGCGATGTTTTCAGGATGCATTGAGGAAAAAGGAGCACAAGCAACTTATCCGACACCAGCACCTACACCCACGCCAACTTCCACACCTTCACCAACACCGACACCCACCACTATATCGACACCGATGCCAACACCCACTGCGACTTATGAAGTATATTATGAAGTATATTATGCGCAGCCAATGACAACCACGCCAACGCCTACGCCAACTTGGAAACCAACTCCGACGCCAACCCCAACACCGACGCCAACCCCAACTCGGGATTGGAATTACGTAAGATCATTTCGCAAAAGCGGGGATATCAGCCAAGATCTCAGCAAATATACAGATTCATTTACTATAAAAGGAGAAAAATGGCGAGTGGACTATTCTATAAAGGGCAGTAGGGAAACCGGAGAGATCACCGTGCTCGTATATCCCAAAGGTGAGACGTTTTACATTGACAGCTTCTCCTGTCCTGTTAGCGTTTGTGGTCGTCAGGAAAATACAAGATATATTTACGAAGGAAGCGGTGAATACTACTTTTATGTAATTGCAGAAGATATCACAAAGTGGGTCCTCTCGGTGTACGATTATTATTAATCAATTATTTCTTTTTTAATGATGTAGATGGTGTAAATGATGGTTTGAGATTGTTGTAGGGGGGCATTGATCCGCAATCCTAAGTAACTCATTAACTACTTTCGCATACCATAGATCCGCCTGTTGTGTTTTTGCTAAGTAGTGCATGGAACCAACCGTACTTGGTGCTCTTCCTTGTATATAATCACCAATCGACTCAGGGACACCATTAGCTATCAAAAAATTGTAGTGCCACGTTCGGATATACTTCCCAGGCAGTCCTCCTCTTACGATATACTGCCTCGCATTTGCTTCGTCTAATTCTATCTGGTTTATTTCACCAGTAAAATTTTAAATACGAAGAGAATAATCTGATGAAATATGAGTGAGGAAGAAAAACCCAAGAAAGTGGAACCCATCTACGAGAAAATCCTTCCCGGCGAGATACTAATTATCTCAAAGGAAGAAAAGTGTATAACATACGTCATAAATGAAAATGGAAAACCTGTGATCGGGAAAGTATGCTTACCTGAAGAAGAGACTGAAAAGGTAAGAATAACCCCATGAAGATTGGATACTTCTTGGATACAGGATTCCTAACACTAGCACTTACTGAATCGTTGCCAGGAAGATGGATTAAGCCGTGGGAGGATATAAAAAAACACCGTATAAAGGGGTATGTTATTGAACCTGTAATTGCTGAAACTTTTTATCAACTGACGAAGAAAGGCATAGTTAAACAAAAGGCAATAGAAGATATTTTTAAAATGAAGTCTATTAAGTCTATGAATATAATATCAAATTTGGAGGATGACGATTCTTTTTTAGCTGGTACTTATCACAATAGATTTGAGAAACTTTCTTCGGTTGATTGCTATGTATTAGCTACCGCACGTAGATTAAAACTTAAAATATATACAACAGATGAACCTATGGCAAGAGCAGCAAGAGATATAGGTATTTCATGTGAATATTATGAGATTTTATTTAAATAAGATGAATGTATTTATATAGGTTAGGGGGTAATGATAAACATCGTACCCTCAAAAATATCATGCAAAAATGTGCAAAAACATGTAAAATTATGCAAGTTTTGTGAGGTCATTGGTCATATATAACTTTTGTGAGCTGCTCCATCACCTTCCCATACCATTCATTTGCTTGTTTCACTTTGGCTAAGTAGTGCAATGAACCAACCGTGCACGGTGCTTTTCAAGCTTCAACTTCTTCCCGTAATGTCTGAAGTTGTTAACCCTCTTTCTTCCTAAGACCTAACAATTCATGGTACTCCTGGAGCGATTTCACCTCAGCCTGGCCGCATTTCACCGTCTCGATGCCCGCAACCGTTGCGAGTGCCGCAGCCGTCGTCGTAATATACGGAATCTTGTACTGGATCGCAGCCTGGCGGAGGTGAAATCGCGCCAGCTTACCTTTCCAGCCGAACGGGGTGTTGATGATCAACTGGATCTGACCATTACGGATCTCATCCGTGATATTGGGGCGTCCTTCATGCAGCTTTAATGCCAGATCCGCTTTCACGCCATGAGCATCCAGAAACGCCCTCGTCCCTCTGGTTGCGTGTATCGTGAACCCCAGCTTATTGAGCCGCGTGGCGACTTCAAGAATCTCATCTTTATCTTTATCCGCAACCGATAGCAGGACCGTGCCTTCGGTGGGCAATCTCATGCCCGCGGCCTCTTCGGCCTTGTAAAACGCCAGCCCGAAGGAGGGCGCGATACCGAGCACTTCGCCCGTGCTCTTCATCTCAGGTCCGAGCACCGGGTCAACGTCCGGGAACTTATCAAATGGAAAGACCGCTTCCTTGACACCAAAATACGGTATTGGGCGCTTGCTCCAGTTCAGATCGAGCAGCTCCCGTAACTTCTTGCCCAGCATCACCTTCGTCGCTACTTTGGCGATCGGGACGCCCGTCACCTTGCTTACTAACGGAACGGTTCGTGAGGCGCGGGGATTCGCTTCCAATATGTACACCTTACCGTTTGCAATTGCGTATTGGATATTCATCAGTCCAACGACCTTGAACGCATCGGCAATCCGTTTGGTGTACTCCTCTATCTTTCTGAGGTGCTCCTCTGAGATCGTACGCGGGGGAATCACACACGCACTATCGCCTGAGTGGATCCCGGCAAGCTCGATGTGTTCCATGACCGCACCGATATACACGTCCTCACCATCCGCAATGGCATCCACTTCGGTCTCGATCGCGTGCTCCAGGAATTTATCAATTAACATGGGATATTCCGGGCTCACTTCGACCGCTGCTTGTGCGTAGTCCAGGAGCATCTGTTCGTTATATACCGTTTCCATGCCCCGTCCGCCCAGTACGAACGAAGGTCGCACCATTAAGGGAAACCCTATCTTTCTGCCGGCCTCCAGCGCTTCCTCGACCGACCGCGCGATCCCGCCTTCGGGCTGCGGGATATCAAGCTTTGTCATCATCTCCCTGAACAGCTCTCGATCCTCTGCTAAATGGATGCTAGCCGGGCTGGTACCCAGGATCTTCACGCCCGATTCATGGAGTTCCCGTGCGATATTCAGCGGCGTCTGGCCGCCAAACTGCACGATCACACCCTCCGGGTTCTCCTTTTCATAAATATTGACCACGTCTTCGACGGTGAGCGGTTCGAAATACAGTTTGTCCAGGTGGTCATAATCGGTGGAGACGGTCTCGGGATTGCAATTGATCATTACCGACTCGATTCCTTCTTCGCGGAGTGCGAATGCAGCATGCACACAGGTATAATCAAACTCGATCCCCTGCCCGATGCGGTTCGGTCCGCCGCCCAGGATCAGTATCTTACGCCTGGGCGAGACTGCCACGGAATCTTCAGCATTATACGTGGAATAGTAGTAGGCGGCATCCGCACCACTGACCGGCACAGCGTTATACGCAACTCTCTTCTTCGCATCGAGTCGCTGTCTGCGTATCAGCTTCTCGGTCTTGCCGAGCAGTTGTGCGAGATATCTGTCTGAGAACCCGTCCTCTTTTGCCTTTATCAGCAGCTCATCGGGCAGCTCCTTGCCATAAAAGCTCTTGAGCTCCTCTTCGAACTCGACGAGCTCGCGCATCTGCTGGATGAACCATCGCCCGATTTTGGTCTTCTGGTACAGTTCCTCAACCGACATCCCCTTGCGCAGCGCTTCATACATCAGGAAGATGCGTTCACTCGAGGGATAGACCAATCGTGCCTTGAGCTCTTGAAGAGAGAGCTTTGCAAAGTTCTTCGCACCCCCAACGCCGTATCGTTTGATCTCAAGCGACCGGATCGCTTTTTGAAATGCCTCTTTGAAATGGTTGCCAATGCTCATGACCTCGCCCACCGCCTTCATCTGCGTGCCGAGTATATCCTGGGTCTGGGGGAACTTCTCAAATGCCCAGCGCGCGAATTTGACCACGACGTAATCGCCGCCCGGTGTATACCTATCGAGCGTTCCGCCCTTCCAGTAAGGGATCTCATCGAGCGTGATACCAACCGCGAGTTTGGCGGATATCCGTGCGATAGGAAACCCCGTCGCTTTTGACGCTAATGCTGACGAGCGCGAGGTACGCGGATTGATCTCAATAACCACGACCCGGTCATCTTCGAGATTATGCGCAAATTGGATGTTCGTTCCACCAATCACACCGATTGCATCCACGATCCGGTACGAGAGTTCCTGCAACTTCTGCTGCAGGTCGTCGGGTATCGTTAGCATCGGTGCCACGCAGAAACTATCACCGGTATGCACGCCCATCGGGTCTACATTTTCAATGAAACAAACCGTGATCATGTTGCCCTTCTTATCCCTGATCACCTCGAGTTCAAGCTCTTCCCAGCCTATAACCGCTTCTTCGATGAGCACTTGACCAATGAGGCTCGCCGCAATGCCGCGGGCCGCAATTGTCCTCAACTCCTCAATGTTATACGCAATCCCCCCGCCCGTGCCGCCCAGGGTATATGCCGGTCTTATGACCACCGGGTAGCCCAATTCCTGTGCGATTCTCTCCGCCTCCTCGACTGAATACGCAGGAGCACTAGTGGGCATGGGGATACCCAGTTGGTTCATAGTCTCTTTAAAGATAATGCGATCTTCGCCTCGCGCAATTGCATCCGCCTCCACGCCGATTATCTTAACCCCATAGGCATCCAGTATCCCTCGTTTACTGAGCTCCGAGGAGAGATTGAGCCCCGTCTGACCGCCGAGGTTAGGCAGTAACGCATCCGGTCTCTCCTTCGCGATTATCCTCGCCATGTTCTCCACGGTCAGCGGTTCAATATACGTCCGGTCAGCCATCTCGGGATCAGTCATAATAGTCGCGGGATTTGAATTCACCAGGATGGCGGTATAACCTTCCTCTTTGAGCGCCTTACAGGCCTGCGTGCCTGAGTAATCAAATTCACAGGCCTGGCCGATTACGATCGGGCCTGACCCGATTACCATTACCTTCCGGATATCCTCTCTTTTGGGCACGTCTTCTTATTCTCAAAAGCCGCCCCTCATAAAAAATCAATCGGATACCCGGATACCGGGGATAGAAATAGTTTGCCAATCAGCCAAGTTTACCGGTCCACGCAGCTCTCACATCTGCTAATGAAAGATCAACCAGCTTTTTGGCACCATTATTGATCATGACGCTCTTCCCATTTATCGTCTCGCCAATTTTTGTTATACAAACTCCCCGCGTCTCCATCAACTTTTCAAATGTGCTCTTTTCATCACGCCATACTTCCACCATCCATCTCGTGTTCGATTCTGAAAATAACGTATAATCGCTCCTCATATGTGGATTAACGCGTGCGATGTCCAGTGTAGCGCCGATATCACCACCGAGCACCATTTCGCATACTGCAACCGCGAGACCGCCCTCTGCAAGATCATGACAACTTGCTATGAATCCCGCTTTCATCGCCTCTCGTAATGCGTCCATACTTCTTTTCAGGATCTCAGGGTCCGTTCGCGGCACTGGTCCGCCTGAGTGGAGCCGCAGCCGGAAATACTCACTGCCACCTAACTCCTCCTTCGTTTCACCCACCAGGTACAGGGGATTTCCAGCCTCTTTGAGATCCACCGTGATGCACTTCCTCACATCCTCGCAGAGCCCGATACCAAGGATAGTGGGCGTCGGCGGGATCGAGGTTCTCAGCGCGGCGGATTCGTTATAAAAACTCACATTACCGCTTGCAAATGGTACCTTCAATGCGGATGCCATGTAGCCCAGACCTCGACAACATTCATAAAACTCGCCCATCCGCTCCGGTTTCTCTGGATTGCCAAAATTCAAGCAGTCGGCAAATGAATGCGGCACCGCACCGACCGCCGTTAAATTCCTGCATGCTTCATCAATCGCACTCGCAGCACCCCAGAACGGATTCAGCCTGCAAAAGGACGGGTTCACGTCTGCCGTAATCGCAATACCCCGGTACGATTCTTCTAACGGCTTGATCACCGCGGCATCGCCATGCGTCTCTTTTCCTATTACCCCTTGCAGCGGCTTCAGTACTGTAGAAGCGCGCACTTCATGATCATACTGTCGTATCACGAATTCGCTGGAGGCGATATTCGGCGAGGCTAGTATCAGTTTCAAGGTTTCATTGTAGTCTCCGGGCTCTTCTAGTGCAATGAATGCTTCACTCTCCTTTCTCCTCAGCTCCCTCGGGCGCACGTACAGGGGGCATGAGAGAAGAAAACTGGTCTCCAGCTCGAATACCTTCTCACCTTCATGGAAAATCTGTATCAGGGGCGGTTGATCTCCCGCTCCGCTCTGAGCTCTTCCTATCACGGTGGCATTGACATCCCATTTCTCGAAGATCTCCAGCAACTCGTCCACGTTATCCGGCTCGGCAGTGATCAAAAACCGTTCCTGTGATTCCGAGACCCAGATCTCCCATGAGCTGAGCCCCTCCTCCTTGAGCTTGACCCGCTCTAAATGGACCTCAGCACCGCATCCGCCTGCATGGCACATCTCACCCACCGCACAGGATAACCCACCGCCACCGAGGTCCTTCATCCCGCTTATTAAGCGCTTCTCAGTCGCCTCGAGTATCGCATGCATGAGCGGTTCCTTGGTTATCGGATCACCCAATTGAACTGCGCTCCGGAATTCCTCCTCACCCGTTAGCTCTACGGACGCAAAGGTAACCCCATGTATGCCATCCCGGCCAGTCTTACCGCCGACGAGCACAAGCACTTCGCCCGCCAGCGCTCTGCTCCTTCGCAGGTCACTCTTCTTCATGATCCCCACACAGCCGACGTTCACCACGCAATTGCCCACATAGCCCTCATCGAAATAAATCATGCCTGCACACGTTGGAATGCCAATTCGATTCCCGTAGTCGCTTATGCCCGCAACCACGCCGCTAAACAAGAACCTCGGATGCTTCACCTCTACAGGAAGTGCTTCATAGGGATAATCCAGCGGTCCGAAGAACAGCGGATCTATTAAGGCGACCGGCTGAGCCCCCATGCAGACCACATCCCGAATTATTCCGCCTATGCCGGTTGCAGCACCGCCGTAGGGTTCTATCGCAGACGGATGGTTATGGCTCTCGAAGGCAAAGACATACGCATGCTCATCATCAAATTCCAGGACGCCCGCATCTTCTTTTATCACTAATAGATTTTGCGGCGCTTCTATGCCAAAGATGAACTCCTGCAAGATCGCTTTCGAGCTCTTGTAACAGCAGTGCTCCGACCATTCCTGTGCTATACTCTGCAACTCCACATCCGTGGGTTCCCGGTGCTTCGCATTGAAATACGCTTGTATGCGGTGCATCTCCTCGATGCTGAGCGAAAGCCCCATACCATCACTTATACGTTTCAATTCGCCATCGTTCGCGTCTGTTATCCGAACCTCAACCCGTCTCATCTACGTATCGTTTAAGAAGAGCCACGTACTCAAGAAATAACTTTGGTGCATGAACTGAGAACCAACGCCTGGAGCGTGCAGCAGTTTGGACGAAAAGGTTTTATTGTCTGAACATAAATGCTCTTGCATGCCTATGCCAGACCGAGCGAGCCGATTTGAACAGGTGGATCTCACCAGCTATTCGGTGAAGAAAATGGTGGGTATACCCTTACTCATAGTGCTCATAGCGGTAGCTGTGCTCACCTACACCTACCTGAGCATCGATACACCGGTCCGGTTAGGCATGGACTTCAAGGGCGGGACAATCGTCACGATACTCACGGACGAGACGAAGGAGGAGCTCAGTGCAAAGTTCGCCGCGTATCCAATCGTCTCGGTACGGGATAGCGGTGGAGCGAATGAGAAGAGTATTGAGTTCGGAACTATGAGCGAACCGCAAAAGGATGCATTGATCAGTATGCTCAAAGATGCCTACGGCTCGTACGAGATGCGAGACATTAGCCCGCTGTTTGGTCAGGAATTACAAGCTCAGGCGGTTAAGGCTGTGATCATCGCATTCATACTGATGGCAATTGTGGTCTTTGTGGTATTTCGGACGGTTATTCCTTCATTCGCCGTAATCCTTTCGGCATTTTCTGATATCATCATCGCAGTTGCGTGTATGGACGCCATAAAGATGGAATTATCGCTCGGCACGGTTGCCGCATTGCTCATGCTCATCGGCTATTCCGTGGATTCTGATATCTTATTGACGACGAACCTGCTCCGCAAGAAGGGCGAACCAAGGGATAAGTTGCAAGGTGCACTGAAAACCGGTATAACGATGACCTCCACCACGCTCGTCGCGGTATTCGCCATTTTTTTCGTCTCATCGGTGCTCCATCGCGTCTCTTCCCAGTTCGCACCCATTCCTATCTTGCGTGACATCTCACTCGTGCTTCTCTTCGGACTCACCGCGGATTTGATGAACACCTGGCTCCTGAATGCCGGGCTCCTCAGATGGTATGTAGAGCGAAAGGCGCTGAAGCGGTATGGGAAACGGGGTGTGGAACGGGGAGGAGAAAAGAGAAAGGAACATAAAAGAAGTAAGGCCGATATCTAGGTTACGAGCATACTCGCCCCAGCCGCGTTCATTATCTACCTACTTTATATACCACAGCCAATGTAAGTACGGGGTAGGAGGAAGAGGAACGTATGAGCGAAATGAGACAGGGTATAAAGACCGTAAAAGATGTCGGGTACCGAGTGATTATGAGGCGAGAGGATGGTAGTCCCAGGTTAGTATGGCGGTGTTTCGTGAAAGAAGGGCAATACGGGAAGTTTATCTCCGTCGAGCAGCACTGGGTGCAGAAGATGGAAGGGAAAAAGATAATTGAGAGTCAGTGGGCAAAAAAGCGTTATTCATTCCCATATGATCGGGAAAAGGCATCTGAGATGTTAAAATCACTCAAGGAACTTGTTGAAGATGCGTTTGCTGCTGGACGGTCCGGCGCCAAGGAACTGGAGAAAGAGGTAGAAGAGGAATTTGGCGAGGAACTCGAAGGCTTGGATGAGGAGTTGTAGTTCTGATCACCTCTCCAAAGTGCTCGTTTAAGAATTGGCTGCGGGTGCTGGAGGATAGTGCTGGGACGGAGGAATTTGTCTCTCAGGGCGGGATTTAACCAAATCGTATTCAGCCCTTCTTTTGAGCCTTACCGCGGGCAGTTTAATATCCCAAAAAATCTCGGCAGTAAAGCTCTACGCGGTCAGTAACGGTCAGGTCATAATCCGAGGGGAGACAGGTCCTATACGGGCGATTTGCAAATCGATAATCCATGAGCACGATGATACATCGGTCCTGCTCGTTCCGTATACCCCGGCCTGCTGCTTGCAGCACTTTGGTCATCGCCGGGTAGAGATACCCGTACAGCTTCCCTTTCAGAGCACCGTATTTAGCGGCATAGTACGCTTCTATCATCTTTACCTCGAGCGTTGGCGGACTTAAGGGCAATCCGACCACAATAATCGCCTTTAACGTGTTGGATTCGTAATCCATGCCCTCGGAGAATGAGCCAGCCTGCACGGCGAGCAAGATGCCCGCACGATCATCCCGCAGCAGTTCATATAACCGATTCTTCTCACTCTTGCTCAGCTCTCTCCGCTCCATGATCACCCGCCGTCTTGCGTCCTCGGGTAAATACGCGGCAATCGCATTGAGCAGCTCATAAGACGGGAAAAAGACTGCCATACCACCTTTGACGTATCGAGCCACCTCACCAACCTTCGCGGCTATGCTCCGGTACATCTCTTCACCCCGCTTGGTGTATTTCGTGGTCAGGTCTTTTGTAACCAGAATCAATCGGTTCTCCTTCGGGAATGGCGATCGATACTCCCGCCGCAGTATCTCCTTCCCTTTGATTCGATCAGGCGTTGCGCCGAGGATGTCCGCATACATTCCGGTTGGCGATAGCGTGCCGCTCATCAGGATGCTCGAATGCACCTGCTGCAATATCGGCTCACTGATCACCGAGGGGTCGAGCAGCTTGAAGTAGAGCGTTGGATTCTCCTGCTGCGCGAGTGAGAAGATCCGCACACAGTGCTCACGTGTTCGCCAGCCATCGAGGAATTCCGCGATGCTGATAATATCCCGCTGTAAGGCCTCTTTCTCTTTGGTGCGTGGACCGGTGCGGTTCTTTTTCAGGTGCTGAAGCACACGGCGCTCTTCCGCTGAGACCGGCTTATCTTCGCTCCCCACTGTATGAGCCTCTTCAGGCGTCTCAAGTTCTTCAGCAATATGGTGAAGCGCCTCCACAAACTCATCATAACTCATTGCTTCTATTCGCCGTCTCAAGACCTTCTCGATCTCCTCCAGCAGCAGATCGCGCTCCACCGTGATCTCTGCGCTCTTGTTATTACCCGCTCTCAGAGCCAATTTTGCAAAGATCTGCTCTAATTCCATAAGATTTGCCTGCATCGCTCGGTCCATATACCTGATTCCTCGTGCGGCACTGGTTACCGTACTCATTCGCAATTCGTCGCTGAGGTTCGTCCGGATGCGGTCGGGGAGGTTATGCGCTTCATCAATAATCACAATGAGGTCATCCAGCCCTGTTTCGAGCTTCTCCAACACCAGTTCCGCGATATCAGGTGCGAAGAGGTAATTGTAGTCGCACACAACGACATCCGCGGCAGTTGCGACCTCAAACGCGACCTTATAGGGGCAGAGCCCTCGCCCGGTGCACCAACTGCAGAGCTCCTCAACATGCATCAGCTCCTGTTTTAGCCGCTGGAGCGCTTCCCCATCATGTCCCAGGAAATAACGGCACCGCTTGGTCCTCTGCTCGGATTTACAAAATTCGCTGAATAACGAATAATACTCGCGGTGCAGCGGTGTCGCACGCGGGCACATGGATTGCTTCGAGGTGATGTCAACAGCCGCAAAATCGACCCCGGCATGCTGCTTTATCAATCTGAGCGTGTCTATAGCAATTTTATGCTGGCTGCGTTTCGAGGTCAGGAAAAGGACCTTCTTGCCGTTACTGAGCGCATACTGTAACGAGGGCACGAGTACCGCAACTGTTTTGCCGATCCCGGTCGGTGCGTGCGCGATCAGGATACCCTCGCAGGCGATGGAAGCCTGTACGTCCTCCATAAACTCCCGCTGGCCTGCTCGTATCCTTGCGAAGGGAAAGAGGGGGAAATCTGGTTCTGACATATACAATTATGGCATCTGCTTCGTTCCACCGCGAACAGGCAGGTTCGGTATGAATGCCTGTTCAGGAAGGGGTGTAGTATACCGTTCTCAGAGTTAAAAAGGGTTAGAAGGTTATAATCTTGACGCTGCATAAGAACTCCGGAACGTAGCGATAAAAACGGACCTGAGGTTCGTACCACAAGTTCTTATCCATTTTTATAGCGGGTTTGCATATCAGTGATTCTGTTGGTGAGCCGCTCTAAAGGGGAAGGTAAAGAGAAGGGGGATGGTGATGAGATGGTAAACAAAACTAGGATTTTAGTAATGGGTGTGGTTGCTTTTATTGTACTTGGTGCGTTCGCGGGAAGTGTTTCCGCAACAACAATATGGGTGCCCTCACCGGGCAATGAAACAATTCAACAGGCAGTGAATAATGCGTCTGCATACGACACGATTATCGTGCGTGACGGGACATACAACGAAAACATAAAAGTGACTACGCCATCTATAACAATTAACTCTGAGAACGGCTCTGAAAATTGTATTGTTCGGACTGCAAATCCTGATGACCATGTCTTCGAAGTAACGGCTGATTATGTAAATATAAGCGGATTTACGATTATCGGGGCTTCTGAAGGCTGGAAGGCGGGAATATATCTTAATACTGTAGAGCACTGCACTATTTACAACAACACTGTAACCTCACACTCCGGTTTTGGGATCAGATTTGATAATTCGAGCCATAACATAATCAAAAACAACCGCGCATTGAACAATAGCTTTGGAATTCTCCTTTCAAATGCATCCTATAATCTGATAGCAGATAATATAGCTAATAACAATACGGGTGCCGAGGGGAATGAAAAGGGAGCTCCACCCAGTACGGGTATATTAGTCATAGGATCCAATAATATTATAAGAAACAACAATGCATCACATAACTTTAATGGTATTGGCATTTTCAGTGGTGGACCTACGGGAGATATTGTCTCGATCAATAATACGTTGGAATGGAATACAGTGAGCAATAATACGGGCCTTAGCTATATACCGGGGAGGCCACCAAGCAGTGGTATCATACTCAGCGGTTCGAATCTTAGTACGATTGAACATAATGATGCTATAAGCAATTTTATCGGTGTACTTCTTGTCAATTCGTCCTGCAACGACATAAGAAATAACACAGCTCATAATAATCTCGGTCATGGCATCGCTCTGCGATATTGTAGCTACACGAATATTACGAATAACTCAATAGTATTAAATATGTACAACGGTATTTTGATGGGATACTCCAATAATATTACTATTAACAACAATAACGTATCCAATAGCATTATGAATAACGGAATCTGGATGGAGAACTCTGCTAACAATACTATAACCAATAACAACGCATCAAATAACAATCAGAGCGGAATTGCTATGCGCAATTGCAGTTACAGCACTATAACGGGCAACACGTTGTCATCGAACAATGAAAATGGGATTAACGTGGAGGAGTCCAGTAACAATGCAATCAGCAACAACAATGTATCCAAAAGCATTAGGTATAATGGTATCGGCATTCGCAATTGCAATCATATCTCCATAAGTAATAATATTGCATGTAATAACAACCATAATGGTATTGCTATGAGATATTGTAGTTCCTGTAATATCAGTGCTAACTTAGCATTCTCAAATAACCAGCACGGTATTTGGATGGGTGATTCCAGCAACAATGTACTTATGAAGAATAATTTGCATTCAAATCAGGATAGGGGTATCCTATTGGATAACACCAGCGATACCACTGTTTCTCATAACAACGCCTCTTTTAATGGAAGAGGAGGTATCTTGTTGGTATTTGGGTCACGTTACAATCTGATTACTGACAATATAGCATCAAATAATTTCGAATTTGGAATTGATCTATCACATTCCTCCACTGATTACAATCGGATATATAACAATACCGTAAATGGGGACAACATCGGAATTAACTTGAATTATTCAAATGGCAATACAATCGCCGGAAATACTGCGAACGAGAATAGTGGAAGTGGTATTCGCCTGTATGAGTCACATAACAACCTCATCTACAACAACTACTTCAACAACACGAACAATGCTTGGGATAATGGAAACAACATCTGGAACATGACTAAAAACTGTAGCGCTGAACCGAATATAATAAGTGGACCTTGTTTAGGCGGTAACTACTGGAGCGATTATACCGGCACCGATGCCAATAACGATGGGCTCGGCGATACACCTTACGATATTCCCGGAGGCACGAATAAGGATTATCTGCCCCTGGTTAAACCAAAACGGTGTGGCGATGTCAACTGTGACAAGTCCGTGGACATCGGCGACGTCACCTTAGTACTGAACCACTGGGCCAATCCGAATAAATATCCCCTCAATTGCGATGAATGGGCGGAATGGGCAGGAAATGTGAACTGCGATGAAGCAATAGGCATTGGAGACGTTACCTTACTGCTGAACCACTGGGCGAATCCAAATAAATATCCACTGAACTGCTGTTCGAGCTAAATCGAATTCCCGGCTGATCCGGAGTGGAGTTGTGGACTCGAACGTTACGTATCACCATACACTTCCAGTGTCCGTTCAGCGATCTTATCCCACGTATAGCCCTGCTCCACTATGCTCCGTGATTCTTCGCCCATCCTGGCCCGGTCTTCGTGGAGCAGCTCCTGGATCGCTGCCCTGAGCTCCTTCACCGATGCGCCGCAGATCAGCCCATTTCTCTGGACAAAATAACGGTTATCACCAACGTCCGTCGCGATGACGGGCAGACCCGATGCCATTGCCTCGAGTAAGACGATCGGTTGCGCTTCGAGCTTCGAAGGCAGTACGAAAATGTCTAAACTCCGATAGAAGGATGCCGCATCCTCAACATACCCCAAAACCGTTATTCGGTCCGTTTCCAGCCTCTTTAATCGGTTATACAGCGGGCCACTGCCCGCGATCATGAGCCGGATCTTTTCTGTCTCCAGTCCACGCACCGCCTTTATCAGATTGATGATGTTCTTCTCAGGCGATAATCGACCAAGATACCCGATACAGATACAATCCCCGTCCTCATCGCGCTCGGTATCCTTAGCATCACGTTCCGCAGGATGAAAACGAGTGATATCCACGCCGTTCGGGATTACCACGATCTCAGTCCCACCATCATTCTCGTTCGTTACCGAGCAATGCCGACGGATATAATCCGCGATCTCCGCACTCACCGAGATAAATCGCTTTGAACGGCCTGAATAGAGCGAAGTGAGCGCTGCGATATGGATCTTGCGAAGCTCGCCCTCCAGAGAACTTGCCGCGGGGATATGAAAGGTATTGATGATGCTGAGCTCCGAACAGATCGACGAGAAGGGCAGGAAAAATTCAGAGAACGTCGCTGCATGGTGTATATGGAGAATATCACAATCTTCCACCTCTCGTTTGATCTTCTTGAGCGCGAAGTCAAACCCGTACGAGAGGCCACCCCGTAAATTACCGAGCATGAACGAGCCGAGCAAAAGCTGATCTATCCGCTTTACCTCATGCCCGAGCTTCTCAAATTCGTGTGTAAGTGCCTCAACGTGGGTATTTATTCCGTTATTCGCAGATTTATAGTAAAACGCTATCTTCATTATTGTATCAGCCGATACGATTTGCAGCGCTTTTATTAGATCTGTAGGTTTATTTATAGGGATATAAAAATGTTTTTGTTGTGTATAGGATAAAAGGAATAAACTGGTGGGAAATTGGAGCAATAACCGCACTAACAATCCTCTTCCTGGCTTGTGCGACCATCAACCTGGGCTCGTTTGCAATACCCTCTTCCGCGTGGCAGCCCTCACCAATCGGAATACCGAGTTCTGAAGAAGAGACGCATCTTGTCTTTGATCTCGGCAGTGTTCAGCAGGTGAAAGAGATTTACCTCTTCCTGGGTGACGAGAAGCGGACAAACCTCAAGGTCTATGGCGGCACAACACCGGATAACGTGGAACTCATCGCATCCTACGATAACGATCCGGCAAGGCATGTGCATTTCTGCTCCTGGGAACGGATCAGTGTGGGGAATAAGAGCTGCAGATTCATCACGTTCGTGGTGGGCAACGAGTCAGAAGGTAAAATAGGCGAGCTCGTCTTTGTATCAGCCGCGAATAAGAAGATCGTGCCGGTCGCAGTAACGGGATTCGATGCTCAGCGATTCGTGGATGAGCAGGATCTCATACAACTCCCCATCACCCAGAAATATGGCGCGTATTTTGACGAGATGTACTTTGTGCGAACCGCCCAGCAGCATTTGAAGCTCGAAGAGCCGTACGAATGGACACATCCACCGCTCGGGAAACTCATTATAGCGCTCGGGATCCTCATGTTTGGCATGAACCCGTTTGGCTGGCGGATTTTGGGCGTTCTCGCGGCTGCCGCGATGATCCCGCTCCTCTTTATTTTTGGCAAACGCATCTTTAAAAGCTCGGTGGCAGGCTTCATCGCTGCGGGCCTCATGACCTTCGATTTCATGCATTTCTCCCTGGCTCGACTCGCGACTGGGGAGATATACCTTCTCCTCTTTTCGCTCTTGATGTTCTACTTTGCCTTCGAGTACTTCTCGGCACGCCAGGCAGAGGGAGAGCAGGAGAGCGGCGGAGGAGGAAAAAGAAAACCAGAAACTTCTCTGCTCATCAGTATGCTCTTCTTCGGACTCGGCTTCGCCGTGAAATGGATTGCGGTTTTTGGGCTCATCGCACTAGTGATTCTGGTTCCCGTGCATAATCGACGAGCGCGGAGACCCATATTGAGCGACGTTAAAATAATTGGAGCCGGGCTCTTCGCTTCCGCGGCTCTGTATATCGCGACGTATATCCCCTATATGTTCTCGGGTGGGGGCCATGCGCTTATTGATATTCACCGCGTGCCGCTCTACCTCCAGTACCTCTCTGAGTATCTATCAGGAGGAACAGTGAGCCCCCCGCCCACACCCCTCACAGTTTTTGATTTGCAACTGACTATGTTCGGATACCACGCGGGGATAACCGCGACACATCCCTTCTCATCGCCCTGGTGGTCCTGGCCATTAATGCTGAAACCGCTCTGGATGTATACAAACTCCTTTGACAGCACCGTTTCGACCATTGTTCTGATGGGTAATCCCGCTCTATGGTGGGGCAGTATTCCTGCGTTGATCGGAGTGGGTGCCACAGTGGTCACACGACTACTCAAAAAAACAGGAGCCGGCTATAATTTCGTCTTCCTCTTCATGCTCATTCCCTTTCTCATCCAATGGCTTCCGTACACACTCATCACCCGCGTATTGTTCATCTATCATTTCGCATCCACGGTACCCTTCATGATCCTCGCGGTGACCTACTGGCTGCATCTCGCACTCACATGGGATTGGTCATCGCCGAGGAGAACCTTGCTTTTCAAGTCTCTGGTTGTAGGGTTCCTTGTCCTGAACGTAGTGCTTTTTATACTCTTTTATCCCGTACTGTCCGGGTATCCGATCTCCTATGCATACAAGGAGTGGTTACGGTGGTTAAGCGGCTGGACCTTTTGAGTCAACAGTATGCACCCCGAGCGTGCATCTTTATATCCCCCTCTCATTATAGATGAGAACATGAACCCCCGCCTGGTTTTAAAAGTAATGATCCTGTTCATGGTTCTGTTTGCACTCATTTGCCTCATCCTACCGGTCACAATTGCCAGTGGCTATACCAAGGTAATGCATCCGTTGGCACTTCTTATCGGTGCGGTACTCTCGCAGAGGGTTGCCTCGATCTACCAGAGCGAACTTCGGAAAGCGTTCATTTTCCTATCCCTCTTCCTCTTTCTCATGATGCTTGCACATATCGATCCCTTCATGGCGCTCTTGGGCATTTTTGGTGACTTATTTCCGCTGGTCGTGTTAATCATGCAATGGCTCACCTACGCCATGTTGGTACTCTGTTCACTTTCTGTACTGAAAGTGACGGAGCTGCGGGAGATTAGCAAGACCGGCGGGATCGCAATCGCCGTGGTCAGCGTCATCGGTATACTCATCGTGACCTATCACATCCCTTCTTTGCTTCAGCAGATCTTCGTGTTTCATTACGCCGCGGTATATACCCTCTCATTGTTGCTCATTCGGATCGCGGACGCCGCAATCGTGATAATGCTGGTGCCCGTGGTGATATTATACGCGCAGCAGATGAAAGTGGAGGGCCGGGAGAGCATAACGTTCACGGCGATCATCGGCGGTATCATACTCAGTTTAACCGCCGCGTACGTCTACGAAATTGGTTTGGGAATGCCGTTGCAACTCGTCAAGCAAGAAGTGTACCATACAGGCTCGATCCTTGATGCGCTGTACCTGTTCAGTTATCTCATCATAGCCACGGGCCTCTATGTGCACAGAAGGTATGATGAATGGGGCTTCGCTCTGATCGAGCAGGCTCTCGGGAGAGTAAATGAGCATGAGTCATGAACGGGAACCGGGCATGGACGAACTGATTGATGAAGTCTGGAGTCTCTTCCTGGATAACTTGAAGAAGAAAGAAGTACCGCCGGTCCGTCTCACCTTTGGCGATGAGGTCAATCTCCTGGTTCCGCAAATACGATTGTTATTGCCGATGTATGCAAATCCACGCTTCCCTATTTCGCTCTATACCGCGTCCTACCTCGGTGCGAGGAGAAACGCGTACGCGATAATGCGAAAGCTGGATATGCCCCCGGACTTCTTCTGGAAGTTCGAGTTCTGGACGAAAGAGCGAGCCTTTGAAGTGCTCGGCAAGGTCTCCAATCGGATCTTCAGAGAGATCATGAGAACGAACAAAGAAGGGCTTTTGAACCTGGAGAATATCGCTACGGATTCGAAGGAGATAAAAATCGTCTTAACACTGAATGAATGTGTGGAATGCGCGGGAATAGAGGCCAATCACCCCATCTGCTACTACCACGCCGGGACGCTTACCGGCATCATATCGGCGATGTTAGGAAAGGAACTTGATGGCTATGAGACGAGCTGTGGCGCTACCGGTGGGCAGAAATGCGAGTTTGTGATCAGTGCTAAGGGCGTGGGATCGGAGCTCGAAACGTACCTCAACCCCGGCAAAATCGAATTCTCGCTCCAGAAAAGATTGGAAAATGCCCTCGCCGGTCAGAGTAGTCGCAGTCTCGGGAATGACGCGAGTGTACGATACTATCAATTAATACTCCTCAACAGCCTCATTACCAATCCAAAGATGTTTAGTGCCTCAAGCTATGAGCTGGGTGTGAAATATGGCGAAAAGCTGGCACTGTTCTTGATGAGTTATTATCACAAAAAAGAGGAGGAGCTCTTCGAGGCTATTTCGCACTACTACACCGTCTTAAAACATTTGAAACTCCAGATGAACCGGGAAGCGGGTGAAATAAGAGCAGAAGAGATTGCAGAGATCTCCGGATTGGCCAAGAATGATGATTTTCTTGGATTTTTATTCGGGGAATTAGCCGGGCTCCTGTCCGTGATAACAAAAGAACGGATGGCATACAAGGACAACACCTTCGAAGACCATGCCCTGGTGGTTCGATTCAAGAAACAAGAATCAATATGAGTTTTTGAGTGCTCGCCAGGCACCTCCTGGTGCTGATAAAGACCGTTCTAACGCCATAAATCAGAGAAATCAGTTCCTTTTTCAAGGTATTTCTCGATATCCTTCCTCGCATACTCGATCTCATTGATCATGGTATCATACTCCTTCGATTTGGCTCGGTATCTGAGCGTATTGCCTTCTATCTTCAAGAGATGGTCAATTATGCGTTCTGCGATAGTGACCGGCGCTTGAGGCGTGTACCAGACCAGTTTATTCTTCGCGGCTGAGATGCCTATCCGGTGCAGTAAATGGACTGACTGGTGGATGATATCCCTCAGGTCGAGATTGACCGCATGAACACCGACACGCTCCAGCAACTCGCCGGTTCTTTCGATCTCATCGTAGTGCTTGGTCTCAACCATGATATCAATGAGCCCCGCAAAGGAATTCACCAGGTACTTTACCAATCGGTATTTCTCTAACGTAATCAAGGCATCCGCAGCATCCTGGTACAGCGTGAAGATCCTGGCACGTAGCTCATCCGAGCACCCCTCCACACTCATCTGCGCTCTCAGCATGCTCTGCAACGAATCGATCATCTGTTGCGTCGCGACATCGTAATCCTTGAGTACCTTAAACCCGATGATCGAGATATTCTCCAATACCAGCTTGGTGGTGAAGTCCATCTTATGCGTTATCGCGTGCGTTCCAGCCTTTCCAAAGATCGCTAATACCTGAACCATTGAATCATCATCCGCTTCGATGATCGCTTCTCGTCCAATACCCAGGATATGCCCCAGAAAGTAAGGAGAGACATACGCTTCATTTTCCGTGCTCAGGTGCGCCATATAGCGCGTAAATATCACCTCAATCCCGAATCGGGCACTTCCGCGGTCTCCCGTGCCTATAGATTTCTCAATAATTTCAGTGATGGGAAGGAGCTTATCCGCTTCGCTCGGTATTCCTCTCTCTCCTTCGGTAAGCAGCCCTTTTATTGAGTTGAGATACTGCTCATCTAACTTGGTCAGAAGATTGCTTATCACGGTCTCTGGTCTGAGCCGGACCATCGTGATGAAGAAATACGGGATGAGCATGATAAAGCAGAGCGTGGTAAGGAGCATGGAGACCTCGATATACCTGCTCTCAATCGGCTCGCTCAGTCTTCCCAGCATGAAGATATTGTAGAGCAAGCTGCTGAGGTAGATCACGACCACAGACCAGAAGATCAAGCTCTTGATATGGAGGTCCATGATACGATGCGTGTATTGTTGAGAGGCGAACTGCACCGCCATGAGGGTGAGTGAAATGACGATAGCGAATATGGCCGAGAGTCCTTCAACACCAACGCCTTCGAGTATGCCCCGCGCATTATCGAGGTCCTCGTTCGCGAGGGTAAACGGTGCTAAATCCGCAAGCGAGAGCGATATCAGCACTAAAAAGACACTGATGAGCACCAGTATGATGATTCTTTCTCGATCCTCCAGCCCAAGTCTCTTCATACGTTTGAGAGGCTGCTCTACCAGGCTATACACGCAGCAGCTACTCCTGATTGAATCCACAGTCCAGGCCGCAACAAAGACCTATGGTTCCTGCTTGGTTCATACCATGGAGAACTTGTATTGCTTTCGTGGTGCCACCGCCGCGAGCATATCACCGACCGAGAGGAGCCCTATTAATTTTTTACCTTCAACAACGACCAGACCGGGTATATCACTTCCTTCACTCAGTTGTATTGCCATGTACTTGGTTATCCCCTGACTAACATCCGAGTCCTTGGTAATCGTGGCGAAGTTTGCGGAAACGATCTCCTGACACCTGACCTTACTCGGATCAAGCCCCTGAGCCAGTACTTTTTCAAGTATGGTAAACAGGGTGACAACCCCCAAGATCCTATTTTCTGCATCCACAACGATTACATCCATAACTCCATCGTCAACCATTCGCTTAGCCGCTTCGGTTACCGTGGTCTCGCCATGAACTCGTATGAACTCGTCAAATATCGGTAAATCTTTTACTTTCATAGAGCGTTAACCTCTAACTCTCAGATATAGTGCTTATATCATAAAAACATTTTGCTATCCCTCGCCGGGTTCATCATGCCGCTAGATATACTGCCCAAATACGTAGTGCATAACACAGAGGTTACAATTGCCGGGACAAACCTCACCTCGTTCCCGCTTGCAGAACTTTGCAGGCGGTATTGAGGATACCTTACCTTTACCTCGTTTGATCACCTTCCGGGCAACCTCACCCGGTTCAATTTCCCCCTCACCGCCTCTTCTCTCTATCCCCTTCGCTAACTGCTCAATCCGTCTGAACATGAATGCATCTCGAATTTTTGTGCTCTGAGTATTATCAAAAGTTAGTGATACAACTCACCATTTTCGGTTCTTATTCGGGTAGAGATAAAAATGTTTGTGCTTTTTCCCCGTATGGCTGATGTGGAGCATTTATGATCCCCGGCATATCTTTATTTATATATACTATCCACTGCCACGTATAGGTAAGAATATGAACCCTCGAGTATTTTTAAAAGTGATGATTATACTCATGCTGCTGCCTTCGCTTATCTGCCTCTTCCTCCCCGATATGATAGCGAGCTATTACACGAGGCTCATGTATCCCGCGACCCTCTTTATAGCCGCCTTCTTTTCGATGCGGATTGCCTCAATTTACCAGGGATGGCTTCGGAAGGCGTTCGTGTTCTTATCACTCTTCCTCTCCTTGATGATGCTCGCACAGTTGGAGCCCCATTGGGAGATATGGCGTACGATGATTGGGACTTCATTCCCTCTGATGTTGGTACTAACGCAGTGGGCTACCTATGCCATGTTGGTACTTTGTGCCCTCTATGTACTGAAAGTGACGGAGTTGCGTGCGATCAGCAGAACGGGCTGGCTTGCAATACTCGCTCTGGGGCTCATCGGGCTCTTTATACTGCTCTATCACCTTCCTTCAGTGCTTCAGCAGATCTCCGGTTCTCGGTATGCGGACGTATACACGATCTCATTGGTACTCATTCGTATCCTGGATGTCGCAATCGTGATAATGCTGGTGCCCGTAGTGATTTTATATGCGCAGCAGATGAAAGTGGAGGGCCGGGAGAGCGTAACGTTCACCACGATTATATGCGGCATTATCCTGAGTTTGACCGCTGCCTATATCTACGAACTCGTCTCCGGTGTTCCGTTATACGTGATCCGCCACGCAGTTTACCAGACCGGCTCGATTCTTGATGCGGTCTACCTCTTCAGTTATCTCATCATAGCCGCGGGCCTCTATGTACATAAGAAGTATGATGAATGGGGATATCGGACGGTAGAGAAGGTATTAGCGGGCGCTTAACATCAGAGGGGACGTGTGGACCAAATTTACGCACCGATTCGTCTCAGCAACAAATACGCGACTGATACAGTTATTGCCGAAGCCACAATCGCTACGATGATTACAATCCATTGTATGACTGGAGCAGGAGGAACCTGTGCGAGTGCGGGTGTCGGAGAAACGAAGGTTGACACCGGTGTTGGTGATGGCATCGAGGGCGTCGGTGTCGCGGGAGCGGGCGGGGGCAATTCCGCGCTCTTCTCGCCTGTTATACTGAAGAGCGAAAGTGCATGCATATCAGCAGAGAAGTAACTATACATGCCGTCTTCCTTGATTTTCGTCGTTGCCAATTCCTCCCAGCGTTTCGAAGCGGCCGGAGCACATCTGCACAGTTTTATCCTTTCGACATCCACCCCATTCGTAGCCATCCATATCGTGCTCACCCTGAAGTATACTCGTGCAGAACGGAGATTCTCTGGTTCGAGGTTGGTGGTGATCTCGAAGTAGCCATATACCAGTCCATCGGGATCAGGTAGGTCGGGCGGCTTATCCGTCTTTTTCAGTGCTGCTTGCGCATTAAAGGTCATGCGCTTCAAATCAACTGAGACCTTTGTGATAGCAAGACCGAGCCATTCGAAGTTGAAGATATTGATGCCCGGATTCGCAATGGGTATGGTGATCTCCTGTGGGAGGGAAGGGCTACCACCTGATGGAGGGCTCATGCCGCCATCACCACCATCACCGCCCACCTCACCACGATCTCCCACTGGTTGAGCAACGAGGGCAAATACTGAGAAATGGTCAAAGGTAGCTGAGAAGGTAACCGTGCCATCGTGTGGAGTAACAGACGCTGAGGTCATGCGTATACCGCTCTCCATCGCGCCGGTAGTTCCGTTGAGTTTGCAGATCGTGACCCTGCTGGGGTCTCCTCCCGCAACCGTAGCGAACCACTCTCTGCTTACGGTAATGCTCACAGGCACGCCGGTGACGTCAGCGGCCGTAAGGTTCGTTGCAAAAAGTTCAGCGTGTACTACAATGGGCGTGGAGTTGGCGATTTCAGACGCGTCGAGGCCGAAATGAGCCGCAAGGGTCTCTTTTAGTTTGCTAGGGTCTGGGAGAGGCAGGTCATCATAGGTCTCCCAGAGTGTGGTCTCGAAAGCCAGATTGTCCGGCGTAAACGTACCCTGAAACTCGACATCGAGGTCTACAGAAGCAGTGCCGATCGCAGGTTGTGAGGTTATATACTCCTCCTGTGGTGTATCCAGCTTTATCGTGCGTATATCCCCTACAACGGTCTCGTTCGCTGCCCTTGCGTCTTCTTCGAGCGTTATTTCAAGGGCACCGCCTTCGACGGGCAGTGAAATAACAGAGCCGGCGGTTGCATTACCCGCGATGAGCAGTGCGTTTTCAAGCGTGGTGTTGATGGTGAGCACGCCCTTCTCGATGGTGATAGTGGTCTCGGTAACCTTGATCTCCGTTCCTTTGATTGAGGTTGTGGTGTTTTCTATGGTTTTGTCCGTCTCGGCAGTGGCAGTTCTCTTGCAGACGACCGAGATAGTGTCAGAGATCGCGGTACCGTTTATGGTCGCACGCCCTTCTACCCGTGCTGTTCCGGCGGAGGTTGAGGAACGCAAGGTTGCAGTCGCAATGCCATCGATCGTTACGTTTGAGGCGGTGGACATATTTGAGGATACAAAACGTCCAAGATTCGTCGAAAAGGTGACCAGGCTTCCATTCACCACGTTACCCCGTTCATCAGTAAGGAGAGCAGTGATGATTGAAGTCTCAATCCCATCCGCCTCGATAATCGCAGGAGCTGCACTGAGCGAAAGCGCGAGAGGTTCAGTCACCAGGAGCGATCTCCGAGCTTGATTATTCGTTTCGTTCAGTTCGTCTAATACCTTCTCTTCATCTAATTCCACGGTAAGCTCATGCAAGCCACGGTTCGTGGCAGTCCATGCTATCGCTATCTCCTCTCTCGATCGGGCCGCAACGGTACAACTCCGCGTTGCGATACAGTTTTTATCAAGATAAAAAGTAACAGTAACATTGGTTGCGGGTGCTCTCCCGATATTGTGGACCGAAGCGGTGATTCGAGCCATCTCGTTAATTAACGGGTGGGCAGGTGATACCGAGAGATCAGAGGAGGATATAGACAGATCAGGTTTCTCCGGAAGTATGCTCACCGTGCAATTGATGGACGAAGCGGATGCGAGCGTGGAGCCCAGCACCACCACCCCGACGAGTATAAAAACCACAGATTCGTACCTTTTCAGATTCCTCTTCCCTTTTTCAACCTTCATTTCTGAGGCGCCTCTGTCGCTATTATCGTTACCGTGGTGGTATATACCCCGGGACGAGAGATCTCTGTTGGAAGCGTTATTCTCAGCATGAACGATGCGTTGCCGCCAATTGGGACATCCAGTGCAAGTGTATTATTGGTAATGGTGCTCAGTGTATACCATTCAGCGCTGCTAAAGTTGCAAAACTCGTGGGTAAAGGTGTCAGGACCGATACGGTCCGCGAGCGACCACCAGGTTGAAAGATCATAATACGCATCAGCGCCTCGGATGTAAAAGGTTTCATGTACCGTTCCGGAATTTGTTGCAGTGATGATCGGTGAAGTGTTATGCCCAGCTTCTGCTAAGCTGCCAGAGTGGACGGTATCAAGGCTGAGGGCTATGGAAATCAGGGTTGGAGTAACCAGCGGTAAATAATCTGTATTGGTGTCGCCGGCAATGTTGTAGGGTGTCTCACCCAGTCCATCTCCATCCGTATCAGTGCCGGTATAATCACTCCAGTAATTGCCACCTAAATACAACCCTCCGATGATGTTCATCCCCGGTGTTTGAGAGCTATTCCAGACGTTGGTTCCGTCATCATAAGCGTTCTGGGTGTTGTTGAAGTAATTGTTGGAGATGGTGTTGGTCGCTGAAGAAGTCAGGTAGATGCCGTAATCGTTATTCGAGTTAGCGGTATTGTTGGAGAGGGTGTTATAGCTCGACCATAATAGGTAGATGCCATTTGAGTTGTTTGAGACAGTGTTGTTGATTATGTTATTATAGCTCGACCCAATCATACGGATGCCATAGTAGCTGTTGCTGATGTTGTTATCTGAGATAGTACAGTGGCTTACATTCTTAAGATATATCCCCGCCTTCTCACAGTCCTTTGCATTTTTCACGGTGAACCCGCTGGTGGTCACGTAGTCTGCAGTAATTTTGAAGACATGGTCATTTGTATTTAATGCGGACACAATCGTTGACTCAGAGCCGTTCTCTGATCTGATTGTCAATCCCTTTCTCATATCCACATTCTCGTTGTACGTACCATCTTTGACTATGATCGTATCCACCTTCCCAGTTGCATTGTTTATCGCATGCTGGATTGGTGTGTTAGATGGACTGAACACAACCCCTTCACGCCACCAGCCCGTCTCGTTCACATAAATGGTATGGCCGCAGCACGAGGGCATATCGTCACCAATCACCTCAATCGGTACAAGCACGAGAGCTAATAGTAAGAGTAGTAGTGCAATCTTCGTTATGTACAAGCGTCCCCTCGGTTCTGTTCTCCAGTCTCTCAAATGCACCAACCTATTCTCCTCCCTCCCTTCTCGCTTCGGCGGCTTCTTCCTCCATATATCGATCGAGCTGTACTTCCTGAGCCCCATGACTGCTCCAATCATCGAGACCGCGATGATGAGAAGGTACGAACCAGGTGCCGTTTCAGCCATAAACGAGGCTGCCTTGTGCACGAGTGCAGCAAGGATATTTGCAGGCTTCACACTGAAATAAAGCTTCGTGGCGGCCGCAGCACCGATCCTGAACCCGTCCCCTTCGGTCTTCGGAGTGGCCTCCAGAAAGCAGAAATAAGCGCCTGGTTCCGCATCTAAGGGAATCTTCAACCTGATCTCTACTATTTCCCTTTCGTTCGGCTCCAGATGAAATGTCTCGGGCTCGAAGATCACCCATTCCTTCGGAGGTCTCAACTCCTTCTGCCCGTATAAATACATCACGTTCACAGAATAATCGCTCGCTTCACCGCCCGTATTATGCACGGAGATCGAACTGATCGTATACGTTCCACCCGACATTAATGGCTCGTTCACTGCTATCTTTCCCCTGCCGACACCCACGCCAATCGTGGCTGAGCATGGTTCTATCAATAATAGCGCAAGCAGGGCAGATGCAACGAGGCTCGTGTGTATCTTTTTCATTCTCCTCTGCTCTCACACAGTACTACTAAAAGAATCTCGTTTCGTAAGCTTAAAGACCGCTCTCACTTCTCGTGATTGCGGCGTACAGGATGATACTGGTGCTACTCACGTTACGATTACCTGAAAACTGTAAGTGTCCTGAATAGCCAACCGCTGTAACTGTACACGCGATTGGGTCGGTAATCGCATCTGCGATGGGCATCGGTATCACGCTCGCAGCTACGAGCGAAGCGAGCAAGAGTACCAGTCCAATCCTCTTGTTCAGTTCTTCTTCCATTTTTAATCACCTTCTTTACCTATCTTCACCTCTCGGTGGTCTTCTCCCTTTACCTTTTAGCCCCTTCAGCTATCTCATTCGCGCTCATCTACGTAGCAAAAAATTGCTTGTATTCTTAAAAATTTTTCGATTTTTCGGTCAGCGTTTAATTCCATTCGAAACTAACGCTTGGAATCTCCAAATGGATGTTTATAGCCTTTTATACCTCTGACGGGCTGCTAAAATGAGACGTAAAATCCTCGAATCCCGTCAATAACCGTGTACACGGTGAGCATGAGAACCGGTCATCAGCGAGGTACACGAATTTAACGAATATTGATATAAAACTATAAAAATACCTCATTTTTATGACAAATATATCATAAATATTGTATACTTATTGAATAAATATTGGGAATATAAGGAAGTTTTAAGTCATTTCTGGGGAAATAAACACGTTATGGGGCGCGGAGTGGTGATCACGATAGCACGGTTATGGTGCTTCATCTTCACGTTTCTCATGTCCGTCGTGCTCTATGCCACCTTTTTATCAATCTTCTTCACTGAGGAAAAAGCGATTTACGTGGCGATAAACAGTTTTGGAGAGGGTATACTCGAGCTCATCCTCCTTTCCATCGCGCTCTCCTTTGCCTTTATTGGGTCTGTCTCTCTTCTGCAGGATAAGCGGCTCTTTCGTTCTTCGGAATAGAAAAGAAGAGCAGAAAAGCGGAACAGGTGCTTTATTGAAGGGTGTCGACCTCCGAGGGTCAAGAATGGGGAACTTCTCGTTCTATTTTTATAATAATATTAAGAAGAGCGATTATACGTTTAATAAGAGAAGAGGGGCCTGTAGCTCAGCATGGTTAGAGCGCCCGGCTCATAACCGGGTGGCCAAGGGTTCGAATCCCTTCAGGCCCATCATACAGCCCGTATTGAACCGGCTGCGTGATTCTACCCGGATTGATCTCCAAACCGCGCATTACGAAGTCTCAATGAGCCTCGCGATCAAGTTCCGCCCGTCCTCAGAACCAAATAACGGCAGGTCCCATAACTGAACGACCCTGGAGCGCGTGACCATCACCTTTGTATTCGCTCGTGGATCATATCCCTCCTTTTCATACCGTTCCTTAGCGATCAGAATCCCCCTTCTCTGCCATGCGGGTGTCTCATTCAGGTTAATGCCCCTCCGAAAAAGCATCTCATGCACCTCCACCGCACGCATCCCCTTCAGGTGCTGCTCAGCATCCTCTTCACTGAGCCCGTCCGCCCGCAGCCCATAATAGCCATACGCGTTAAGGTGATTCCGCCATGCTTCTGCTTGCCGCTGCGCAAGATAGCCCACAACCTCTTCTTCTCCGCAAACCGGGATTACCCGCGCGTCGAAGGCAATCGGCTCTTTAAAACCCAATGCGATCGCTAACGCACTTGCTAAAAAACCCGCAATTACAGAATCCAGTTTCTCTATCCTCCCATTAAACGGGAGATGGGTGAAAAAAAGATTGATCTCATCTGAGAAGGTATACACAAGTTTTGGGTCAAGTCCGCTCTGCTCGAAGAAGATCGTCGCAGCCTCTACCATACCCCTTGCGAACCGTTCATCATACGGTTTCGCGAAATCGGTGCTTAAGAGACGCTTGAAGTTCCTTCCATCAGCACGTACGAACAGAGGCGGTAAAGCTTTTAGCTCCGCGTAGATCGCCCAATCACGGTCTCTGTGGTTAAATCTCCCCCGAATCCCAACCTTCATCCTCAGCTCTCTTTCTACTTCCCCGTCCTTTGCCTTTTTTCTCCGGTTCTTCTTCAGCCTCGGTCTCCACTCCTCTTCGCTTCACGTGCTTTATCAGAACGATATCCCCGATTGCCGTTACCCAGCGGTAGGGAATAATCACTCCTTTCCTCTTGCCCACGCTGAAGGCGGTTGGATTCACATTCTTCACCGCCAATCCTGATATCCGCTTCTCTTTTATGTCAACGGTTACATCCTGTATCTTGCCGACGTAAATCCCGCGATCGGTATACAAATCCTGCCCAAACAAGGAAGACAATTCTATTTCCATAATGCTATTTATGGATGAACGGCGATATATAAAACTAACGACTTCACCGAGTAGAAAAGATGCGCACATCGATACAGATTGGCCGCATTATCGGCATACCCATCCGATTGCATTTCACCTTTCTCTTCATACTGCCGCTCATT
>RXIE01000025.1 GCA_004212135.1 Candidatus Methanophagales archaeon ANME-1-THS
TCTTTTAAATCGTTGATCTCTTCTTTCTGCTTATTGACCTCTTCTTGCAGTTCCCTGATCTGTGATTCTTTATCATCGAGTTCCTTGTGGAGACGCTCGTTCTCCTCCTTTAATTCGCTGTTTTCTCTCTGCAATCTCTTCATAATCATTAGATACTCCTCTTCCATTTCCCAATCTTGGAGAAGAAGCAGCCCCTATAAATAACTTTCGAATTGGGAACTAGAAAAAACTTTAAAAACCTGAATAGATACCTTTTTTCTTACTTCGATTCGCTTCTTGTAAGGTCTATACGGATGACCCCGGTGGAAAAAGAAAAAGAGAGGCCTGTAAAAAATCAAGGTCGCCTCTTCACTGATACCCTCTTACCTCAAGAACTTCGAGACAAACGGAGAAGTCTCACCTCGACGCAGGAAGTGTCCAGAGGGTCCCTCGCCCAGGAACTCGGAGAACCATGACTCATGCTCGATCTCTTCATGAAGGATTGAAAGCGCTAAATCGTAGGTTCTATGGTCTTTTCCCGCGGTAAGATTGCAGATGTTAGTATACTGACGAACTGCGCATCGCTCAGCCTCCACCAGCACCTTTAAAATTCTGTTGACGTCGCTTATGTCCTCAGGCAAGTATGCGGGCGGGCATCCTGAGATATCATGGAAGTCCTTCATATCCCTGGGAAGTTCTCCCCCGAGTTCGTAAATCCGTGGTACCAGCGCTTCAAAGTGGTTCCGGTCTTCTATCCGCGCAGTCTCCGCAATCTCCTTGATCCCTTCACCCTCCAGTCCAATGAGATTGGCCCGAAGGATGGTGTAGTAGTAATACGTGGTGAGCTCCGCAGCCGCGTTCTTGACCAGCAGTTCGACCAAGTTGTCAACCTTAATCCCCGACTTCTCGACCATTTCTCGTGCTACCTTTGCCATTTTCTTACCTCCTGCTTGCATATGCTGTTTTGAGTATAAAAGTCCCGATGCATAACCTTCCTCGCGGCTGAGAGCGCGAACGACTTCTAACGAACTTATTCAAGCCCATCAGCTTCGAGCCTAATGCAGCAGAGGTTCGTAAGGTGCATGAAGTGCAGGTAATGGAAGATGATATGCCCGGTTAGGTCTCCACACGCACGATGTTTTCACGCGGTACGTTTCCGCGACGTTTTTTTTTACTTCTTGATCTCACAGTACGAATGAAATGGATATCCTTTTACTCTACAGCGGCGATTTTGGCGATCGCTTAATTGGTAATCTGGTAAACTATTCCACCTTCTGCTCTTCCTGTGCTGAGGCATGCACGCACTGCAAAGAGGGGAGATATAGCTATGCGGACCATATAACGGGCATTTTTAAGCTCCCTGCTCCTTCTCTTCTTCCGGTACTGATTGATGATCCGATGCGAGCGTATCTGCCTAAAGAGCTGCCCGAGGCGGACATAGCGATTCTATCCGAGCTTCACCCCGATCTCCTGCTCGAGCTCCCGCCTTTATTAAAAGATTCTGCGAAAATCAAGGCGATCATCGTGCCACAAGAGAATCCTGCTCGGATTCCCCGAGTGCAAATTGAGGAGGTATGTGCACGAGAGAGGATTGAAATCGCTTTTCCAAAGCCGTTTTGCGATTTACAGCCGCAAGCAGACCAGCCTTTGATTATCCGGTTTACCGAGGAGTTCAAAATAGGGAGACCGAACGTGAGCGTGGAGGTGGATAACCGTGGCGCAATTCATCATGTGGAGGTACTGAGGAGTGCACCCTGCGGGAGTACCTGGTTCGTGGCACAGCAGTTAGTGCGCGTGAAGGTAAGGAATACACCAGAACTGCACGAACAGATCAGCGCATCGCATCATTCGTATCCCTGCACCGCGAGCATGGAGAAGGACCCCGAGATTGGTGATACGATACTGCACAAGGCAGGATACATTATCAGAGCCGCGATAGAAGAAGGAATCAGGTAAGCGATCATGCTTCCCGTAACAAAGAGGGGGTATTTATAAGGCAGGGTGGTTGAAGAATTGATAGGACAGAACGAGGTGGACCTATGTTAAGCGAAAAGATGGAAGCGGCTTTGAATAAGCAGCTCAATAATGAGCTTTATTCCGCATATCTGTATCTCTCGATGTCGGCCTACAGCACGTCTATCGGATTGAAGGGGTTTGCGCAGTGGTTCTTGGTGCAGTATCAGGAAGAGACGGTGCACGCGATGAAATTCTACAAGTACATCCTCGATCAGGGCAGCCAGGTCAAGCTCATGGCGATTGCGCAGCCAATGACTGAGTTCAAATCGCCCCTGGATATGTTTGAAAAGACCCTGCAGCACGAGAAGTTCATCACCCAGTGCATCAATGATCTCGTTGACTTCGCACTTGCAGAAAAGGACCAAGCGACAGAGATCTTCCTCCAGTGGTTTGTTACTGAACAGATCGAGGAGGAAGGCAATGACCATGAGATCATTGGCAAGCTGAAGTTGGTCGGTGATCAAGGGCCTGCCCTGCTCATGCTGGACAGAGAACTGGCAACGCGGGTCTTTAAGCCACCAGCCGCTACTGCCAAGGATTAACGAATGCGGAACAAAAATCGAAAAGTTTTTAAAGGTACCAAAGGGGAAAAAAATGCAAAATCGAGAAGGAGCCGAAAGGAGGAGATAGGAGAGTAATAAAGGAGGTGTGAGAGAAATGGCAAATGCAATAATAGTATATGATACGGTCTATAACAATACCGAGATAATGGCACAAGAAATCGAAAAAGGATTGAAAGAGGCTGGGGTTAAAGTCGTGGTAAAAAAGGCGCTCGATGCGAAGGTCGATGAGCTCAAAGACTTTGACGCCGTCGTTCTCGGGTGTCCAACGTATTATGACGACTTGATCAGCTCCATCAAGTGGTTCCTGACCGAAATGCGGAAAGTGGACTTGAAAGGGAAGGTTGGCGCGGTATTCGGGTCGTATGGCTGGAAGGCTGTGCTCGAGCATATCTACGCTCCGATGAAGAATATCTTCGGCATGGAGATGGTGGATCCCATCTTGAAGAAAAAAATGACCGAACTGATTACCGACGAAGCTAAACGAGACTGCAGAGAGTTCGGGAAGAAGATCGCTGCGAAGCTGAAATAGTCTGGATAAAGATGTCGAAGGCGCTCATCATGTACGAAACCCGCACCAGGAATAGGGATCCTTGGTGAGGAGGGCGTTGTATGGAACCCGTCGCGATAACATCTGGAATCTACTGGGTTGGCGGCATAGACTGGGATTTGCGTAATTTCCATGGGTATCTTACGCAACGAGGCACCACGTATAACGCATACCTCATTATTGGTGAGAAGGTTGTATTGATCGATACCGTCAAGCACTATCTCTTTGACGAGATGCTCGCTCGCATCAGGAGCTTGATCGACCCCTCGAAGATTGAGTATCTGGTCTCTAACCACGTGGAGATGGACCATTCCGGCAGTTTACCAAAGATGCTGGAGCATGCACCGAATGCCACGGTAATAACCTCTCCTCAGGGTGAAAAGGGATTGCGGAGACATTACAAACAGGATTGGGAGATGCACGTGGTGAAATCGGGCGATACGATCTCGGTGGGTAAACGGACCCTGCAGTTCTTCCTCACGCCGATGGTCCATTGGCCGGACAGTATGGTTACCTATATCCCGGAAGAGAAGCTCTTGCTCCCGAACGACGCCTTCGGGCAGCATATTGCTACCTTTGAACGCTTTGATGACGAAGCGTGCTGGGACATCCTGCATGAAGAAGCCGCGAAATACTATGCGAACATCGTCCTTCCCTATGGCGAGCAGGTCAAAAAGGCGCTCGACGCTCTTGCAACGCTCGATATCGCGATGGTTGCGCCCAGCCATGGCCTCATCTGGCGCAGGTACTTCCCGAAGATTGTAGAAGCGTACCAGCGGTGGTCAGCCCACGAAACGGAGAATAGAGCGTTGATCGTATATGATACCATGTGGGGATCAACCGAGCGGCTGGCGTACAGCCTGCTGGAGGGCTTTGAGAAGGCGGGCGTTCCCGTAACGATTCGCAATTTGAAGACGATGCATATCTCTGATATCATGACCGATGTGCTTCATTCGAAGGCGGTGCTCATCGGCTCGCCCACCTTGAACAATGGCGTACTTCCGACCGTAGGAGGGTTCCTCACCTATCTCGCGGGATTGCGCCCCAGGAATAGAATCGGGTTTGCCTTTGGTTCGTATGGCTGGGGCGGACAGGCGGTGAAAGAGATCGAGACTGTCATGAAGAATCTCGGATGGAGGCTCCCCTATGAGGGTATAAATGTGCAATATATACCGGATGAAGAGCAGCTCCTCGCGGTAAAAGAGACCGGGAAGAAGTTGGGAGAGCTGATCAAAAAAGGGTAAGGCGATTATAGAAGAGGAAGAAGAGCACCGGATCATACCCACGCCGGTGGAGAAAATACTAAAGGTTTAAAAAGCATACTGAGCAATAGAGAAGAACAAGTGAGGTACGCATGGTTCAGGGTAAGCTCGTTCGAAGGAGAGGCTAATGCACCAAGAGATTGAAGATGAAGGGGCTGCGGCTCCACTGCGGGTAACCGAAGTAGAAGGTACAAAAGTCACCTGGGATCCCGCACAGTTGCGGAAGATCCAGGAACACCCCTGTTTCAGTAAAGATGCCTGCCATTTCTTCGGTCGAATGCATCTCCCCGTGGCGCCGAAATGTAATATCCAGTGCAACTACTGCATCCGGAAATTCGATTGTGTGAATGAATCTCGACCCGGAGTGACAAGCAAGGTACTCAAACCACAGGAAGCGCTCGAACGAGTCCGGGAAGTCCTGAAGAAGGTGCATTTCATTAAGGTCGTCGCAGTCGCGGGACCGGGCGAGCCGCTCTTTAATGAGGAGACCTTCGAGACGTTCAGGCTCGTCAAGGCTGAGTTCCCCCACCTGCTGCGATGCATGAGTTCTAACGGGTTGCTCTTGCCGGATCGGATGGATGACCTTGTGGATATCGGCATAAGCACCCTTACCGTGACGGTGAATGCAATCGACCCGGCTATTGGCAAGGAGATCTATGCCTTCATCACGTACCAGGGCACAAAATACCACGGCGAAGAGGGCGCGGCGATACTGATACGAAACCAGTTAGAGGGTATTCAAGAGGCGGTGAAGCGGAAGATTCTGGTGAAGGTGAATACCGTGCTCATCCCCACGGTCAATGATGAGCATATCATCGAGATCACGAAGAAGATCAGTGAATTGGGTGTGTATATCCAGAATATCATACCGATTATCCCGCAATACAAGTTCGCCCATATCATACCGCCGACACCGAAGGAGAAGAAGGAGATCCAGGATAAATGCCGCCAGTACGTGATGCAGATGACACACTGCCGCCAGTGCCGTGCCGATGCCATCGGTCGACTCGGAAAAGATCTTCAGCAGTGCATGTTCTCTGAATAGGGTGCTGAAATACACAAAAAGGGGAATGATTGAAGTTTGTTTAGAGGGATTATAGACTCTGCTGCCAGATGGAAGGGTAGACGGAGTTCTTACGTGTATACCGCCAAATTGAAATGATATACGAAGTAGTGCAGGTACACGAAGGTATATGAACTGCTTGCTCGCCACTTTTGGGATCCTTTAAAACACTAACGAGCTCTTCATTCAGGGTAAAGCATGAAAAAAAACGCTTATCCAAATTTTGCTTCGCGAAACTTCACAAGCACCGATTTTGTTATATGCTAGTGTCATGGCAATTTAATTATGGAACATAATATTTGGACAGTTTCTTGTCAGCCTTCTCCCGCGTAAACTTCCAGTCGATCTTCTTTTCCTGGTCATTCCTTCTCTTGGTCCATGCCGTAACTT
>RXIE01000085.1 GCA_004212135.1 Candidatus Methanophagales archaeon ANME-1-THS
TGGGATACGATGAGTTCAGGCATTTTATCCCGCCCTCTTCTTCAACTCCTCTTTTCCGTAACTCACGAGCTGAGTGATCGGTATCTTTGAGGGACAGACATAGGTACAGCTTCCACAGCCCATGCAATCCTGTATATGGTACGCGATACACTCGTCAAACCTTCGCTCACGTGCAAGTTTTCCAAGCATGGTGGGTATAAGGCCGATTGGACAGACCTCCACGCATCTCCCACATCGGATACACGTTCTTTCAGCAGGCAGCTTCGATTTCTCTCGTGTCAGAACGATGATACAGTTCGTACTCTTAATCGTCGGGACATTCCCGTATTCCGCAATCCCCTGCATCAACCCGCCGCTTAAGATCTTTCCCACTTCGTCGTTGAGCCCACCGCATGCTTCTATCAATTCAAAAATGGGTGTTCCGATCCTCGCTAACAGATTTTTAGGCGCCTTTACATCTCCGGTGACCGTAACGACCCGCTCGATCAGTGGTATTCCCTCATAGACCGCATCATGGATCGCCTTTGCCGTTGCGACATTGTGCACGATGACGCCGATATCGTACGAGTGACTCCCGGATGGTGTTTCCCGACCGATGACCGTCTTGATCAGTGTGCCTGCTTCGCCCTGGGGGTATTTTGTCTCCAGAGGAATGACGGTTATCCTCTTATCTCCCTCCCGGTCCACCACCTCGTGCATCCTCTGTATCGCGTCTCTTTTATTGTCCTCGATGCCAATGAATCCGCGTTCAGCTTCGAGCAGCTCCATGATGATCTGCATTCCTTTCAGGATCTTTTCGGGCTGCTCGAGCATCAAGCGATGATCTGCGGTTATCCCCGGTTCACATTCTGCACCGTTCAAGATAACGGTATCAATCGTTTTCCCTTCCGGTGGACTGAGTTTTACCGCGGTAGGAAATGCCGCGCCCCCCAGACCGACTATTCCCGCCTCTCGAATCCGTGCCAGGATCTCACGTTTCGACGCATTCTGCGGGTTGAGCTCTTCCATTCTCACCCATTCATCCCGTCCATCGGATTCAATCACAATACCGAGCACCTCTCTGCACAGGGGGGACTGCTGTGCGCTGATCTCTTTCACCAGACCGGAAATACTGGCATGAACGGGCGCGGATACAAACGAGGTAGAATCCCCGATCTTCTGACCTGCGTGTACTTCGTCACCCTCATTCACCAGCGGTTTACAGGGCGCTCCGACATGCTGGTGGAGCAGAATTGTGGCGATGTGCGGTAGGTTTGCCCGTTCAATTGGAGTGCCGGCCGTGATTTTCAAGCTTGGTGGATGTATTCCAGCACGAAAACTCCTGGACTTCAACATCAAGGTTTTATTGAACCTTTTTTTAAAATAAACCTTTTTCTTTTTATTCGTAGTATGAAGAACCTGATAGCAGAGCTTATCCTTATCTCACTCCTCACGGCTGTAGTGCTCCTCGGCATTCACGAATATAGCTCTTCGCCTTCCTATACCCCTGTGGTCGAGCGAACGGAGCAGGTGATGGGCACCTATGCGTCGATAACGATCTGTGACCGGAATACCACGAGGGCTAATCTCGCGCTCGACGCTGCGTTTGAGGAGATAAAACGAATAGATACGTTAATGTCGCTCTACAATGAAAGTAGCGAAGTTGCGGCACTCAACCGCAATGGTATGAACTGGACACCGCTCTCGTCTGATACAATCTACGTACTCACGAAGGCGGGGTATTATTCGCGACTCTCGAATGGCTCGTTTGATATCACGTGCAACCCTCTGGTGCAGTTATGGATGGTGAAGGTGCGGGAGGAGCACCGCATGCCCACACCTGATGAGATCAAAGAAGCGAGCGAGCTTGTGGGATACGAACATCTCATTATAAACGAGGAACTGAGCAGGGCTCGGTTCGATAAGGAAGGAATGAGCATCACGCTCGGTGGGATTGCGAAGGGCTATGCGGTCGATCGTGCATGTGAGATCTTACTCGAAGCCGGGATAAAGCATGCACTGGTGAACATAGGCGGCGATATGCGAGCAGTTGGGGATAAGAACGGTGCGCCCTGGGAGGTAGCGCTCCAGAACCCGAGGAATAAGGCGGAATTCATACTGCTACTAGAGCTTGAAAATGAGTCAGTCGCGACATCGGGCGATTATGAACGGTATTTCTTCCTCAAAGACCGAATACACCATATAATCAATCCGAAGACGGGCCATTCCGCAGACGAATGCATGAGCGTGACGGTCATCACGCCGAGGTGCATCGACGCGGACGCACTCGCCACCGCGGTCTTTGTGCTGGGCCCCGAGGAGGGTAAGGCGCTTCTGGATGAGCGTGGTCTAAAAGGTCTGATTATCGCGTCGGATAAACGGCTCATTAAATCAGAGGCATTTCGGTGAACCGCCTTCAAAAGGCGGAGAATCACAGGAAGTCAGTCATGAGGGTGCCTGAGATCTCCCCCTCTGCTCACCCAGTATTCGGTCGAGCGCAGCGAGGAATAGCTCTTCCGAGCCACTGGGAATGGATGCCCCCGCGGCGACTGGATGTCCGCCACCCATGCCACCCACCGCGCGTGAGGCTTGCTCCATTGCTTTAGCGAGATCGATCCCCTTTGATTTAGCCAGCAGTCTTTTGTTACACCGCGCGGAGATCTTCGTCTCAGCCGTCTTGCCCTCTTCTGCCCGTTCCTGCGTGTTGACCACCACCATAATCGTGCCGGTGTACAGATAATCCGCTATGATCCCGGCTAAAACGCCGGTTATGCCGCGCTCCTGCACGAAGAAGTAGGACAGGTTCTGGCGCTCTTTTATGCTGTTCGCCTCACGTTCCAGTCTGTTCAACTCAGAGACGAGCTTGCTCTGAAACTTCAGATAGAGCGAGGTAGCATCTTCGACCAGATCCTCCTCGCGCAGGCAGAGTCCGATTCCAATGCTCGGGCTCCCTAATCGACCGCACGCATCGACCGTTCGCATAAAGGTCAACCCGTTCTTTATCACCTCGGCATTGAGCCGGTACGTGGTTCCAACTAACGCGCTCTCGTGAATCTCAGCATTGTATTTCCGTAGCAGTGAGAGGAGCGCATCGGCCAATCGTTTCTCCTCCTCCACACTCAAATCACGTACCTTTTTATCACCCGCTATGCCCACCTTACCCAGCAGAGCATCCACCCACTCGAGCTTACCGGCGAGCGGGATATAGGGATCGGTGGAGAAGAGGATCGCGTCCCGAATTTTTCCATCACCGAGTCTCAACCCCTTTTTAACTGAAATTATACCTTCTTGTAGCGCCTCATCGACAATCATCTTGTTGATCCCGTTCGTGAGCGGTAGCTTATCACCTAATGTTCCGGCAATCGCAAGCCCCGCAAGGTCCAGGTTATCCTTCTCAGTGCCAGACATGCGCCGTGCGAGGAGATAAGAGAGTCCCGCAGCACAGATCTCACCGAGTTCACCGTCCATCTTGCTCTTCCCCGTCGTATTGGCGCAGAGGGGATTGATGAGGACGGTCGAGGCTGTATGAACGTCGGGGAGTGGTGCTAACGGAACATGGTGGTCCAGGATGATCACCTCCCGCTCGCTCAGATATTGTTGTATCAATTCAGCTTGTGCGGTCCCCATATCGCAGAATATGATGAGCTCCTCATCCAGCCCTTGAATAAAAGCGCGATCCAGTTTGCTTACAATGGTCGTGTGGAACTGAATACCGCTGCGGAGCAGTGCAGTGGAGATAATCCCCGCTGCGGTAATCCCATCAGCATCGTAATGCGAGATCACGCGTGCGTAATCATGCCGTTTTATTAGTTCCGCGGCCTTTTTCACGTTTTTCTGTAATCCCATCATCTCAGACGAACTGCTCAACGGAGTGCGTAGTACCGACGCACCATCCAGAAGAAGAAAAAATCTTATTCATTAAAATCTTTAAGCACCTAAAAATAAAAATCTAAGGGCTGGGCGTGTGGCCTAGATAGGACATGGCGGCAGCCTCCTAACAATAAGCCCTTACTGAGCCTTTCAGGCTCGCGGGAACGCGGGCAGAGCCCGCGATTTCGTGGTCGCGGGGTGGAACTTCGCACGGGCCGGAGTCCTGGTATTAAGAAGAAGGTTGCTCAAAGAGGGAGAAAGCTGCAAATCACGGGTTCAAATCCCGTCACGCCCGTACATGCATCTTGTCACTGTCTACAATGATAACATCCCTGACCGCTTTAACAGCATCAAACGGTATGAGGATATAATCCTCCTCCTTCTTGAACATGCTCGTGTCAAGCTCATCAGCGGGTTTAACGACGAGTTCTTTCAACATCCCGGTTCCTGCCTCTGCGACTATATTGTGCAATACGCCCACTTCAACACCTTCAGAGTCCATTACCCGTTTATCACTCAATTTCAGTACCGATACCTTTCCCATCTTCATTCCCCCCATTCTCACACAACCTTCAGGTTCTTCCTCTATATAATACTTTGCTACCTCCCTTCCTCACTCCGAAGTTTGTCACGGAGTTTCAAAAAGTGCTTGTTCCAGATCCTCACGAACAGGGCCGGCTCACCCCTCGTAATGCTTATTCTTTCGCCCTTTCCAATCGGCCGGTAGAACTGCCCGTCGACAACCAATTCGGCATCCTTCAGCTCCAGAAGGGCGAAACTGATCTCACTCTGGATATCCACGACGGTGGGTCGCGCAGAAAGTTTGAACGGGGCAATCGGCACGATGATCGTGGCATCTACTTGTGGATCTACGATGGGACCGCCCGCGCTCATCGCATACGCGGTGCTTCCGGTGGGTGTAGCGAAGATGACGCCGTCTGCTCTCAACTTCTCTAATTCCAGACCATCGATAAAGATAGCGAAGTGGAGCATCTTACCCGGTTTGGAAGTGATCACCACCGCCTCGTTCATGGCATACGGTATCTCCTCCTTCACTCCCTGTATCCTGACTGCGAGTCGCTCTTTCTGCTCGACCTCAAAACCTTCCAGGAGCCTGGTGAGTACCGAAACGCTTTCTTCTGGCTGCACCTCGGCTAAAAAACCGATCGCACCCATATTTATGCCCAGGATGGGTGTGGGCTTTTGTAACGCATGCAGTGCTCGTAGAATCGTGCCATCGCCACCGATGCAGACGAGGAGGTCCACATCCATCTCCCCGATCTTCATACCCGGCCGTTTGAGCATCGCGGCAGTCTCAGCATCGAGGATCACCTCAACCTGTTCCTCTAAAGCGTTGATCAACCTACCTAAGAGTGTTATATCCTCAGCCCGACCCCTACAGACCATCCCAATCCGTTTCGGCTGAATCAAGTTCATTCCCCGGAGAGTCGAGCTATCGCCTCAGCTAAATCGCCCTTTGTTTCGGCCAATGCCGCTTTCGCTTCTGCTTCACTACATCCAGCCTTTTCCATAACGAGTGCTATATCCTCAGGAGCGATGCTGACCTCAGACTCACCGTGAGCTTCAAGCCTCGAACGTTGTATCGGCGTGCCGGTTATTTGATACATCTTCGAGCCCGGTGCATCAATAACCGTAACGATCGGCGCCTCAAACACGAG
>RXIE01000166.1 GCA_004212135.1 Candidatus Methanophagales archaeon ANME-1-THS
GAGAACATGCCACACCAAACCGAAGGTGATATCGGCTTCTCTTTGAGGACAAGAGTTTCGCTCCTCCCCAGTTCGATCAACTTCCTGAAATTTCTCAGCCGGTCTAAATTCGGTCTCACCACATTCCACGAAGCGGCATCGATTCCCAGCACCAGCCATCTTCCTTCAGACATCAAGGACCACTCCCGCGCCAATACTCCTTCCATTCTTCACCAGCACAAATCTGCCTAGCTCGGGAATGTCCGCGAAGTGCTCAACGACCACTGGCTTGGTTGCAAAGAGGATTGTTGCAGCGTCATGCTCATGTATCTCAGCCGGATATCTCTCGAGCACCTCGCCAGTCTCTGAGTTTATCCGCTCATGTATCTCCTTGATTTCGCAGCCTACCCGTGCGGTTCCGCATCGGAGCTCGAGTCGCTCACCTCGTTCCAACTTCTTATCCAGTAAAACCGCTTCGCCTAAAAACTCCTGCCGCGGCAGAGGAGGATTGACGATCGTTCCACCAACATCACCTCTCTGTACGCCGCTTTCATTAATAACAACGCCGATACTATCTCCTGTCATGGCTTCTTCCAGTTCACTGCCAAAAACCCTTAATCGTGCTATTTCACTGTTGGTACCGGAAGGCTCAAAGATTACGTGGTCACCTCGCCTCAGGGTTCCGGATTCTACCCTTCCAACCACGACCTTCTCACCTTCCACTTCATAGAGATCCTGAACAACAAACCTCAGCGGTTTCTTCACCTCGCTTCTATTCACCCTGTCCAATGCCTCTATCAACGTGAGCCCTTCGTACCATTCCATTCCTTTCCCCCTGCGGTAAATGTTCTCCCCTTCCAGAGCGGAGACCGGAATGAACGGTATCGTATCAGTACCAAAGGTGAAAGAACGTAAAACCTCGCTTATCTGCTTCTTAACCGTTTCAAACTGCTCTCTTTTATAAGCCACGGCATCCATCTTATTCACAGCCACAAAGACTTGGTTGATGCCGAGCATCTTCACCAGGAACAGGTGCCGCCTCGTTTGCTCTTGCACGCCTTCCAACGCCGAGACCACCAGAACTGCTACGTCCGCATGCGAGGCTCCTGTGAGCATGTTCTTGATAAACTCCTTATGGCCCGGCACATCGGTTATCGTGTAGAAGTTCTTCGTGCTTTTGAACATCAGACTGACCGTGTCTATTGTCCTCTCTTCCTTCAGCTCGTCCTCAAATGAGTCGAGGAAATAAGCGAATTCAAACCTGCGTTTATATTCCTCCGCCAGCTTCTGTATCTCCTCTACCCGCTCATCCTTGACGCTCTCACTGTCGTACAGCAGTCTCCCGATCAATGTGGACTTACCATGATCAATATGCCCCACGAGGACCACATGCACGTTCATCTCTCTTACGTCTCCCCATACTTACATGTAGCCAAGCGCCCGTAACTTTTGCATCATAAACATCTTTTCCTTGTCCTGTGCACGACCAGACCGTTCTGCAATCTTGGTGGTTCTCAGTTCCTCCACAATCGCATCGATTGTTTGCGCATTTGACTCGATTGGAGAGGTGCACGGTTCACAACCCAGACTCCGATATCTCGTTCCGGCATTGGCAAAGTACATTTCATTCACCGGTATTTTTTCTTCTTGCTTGATATACTCCCACACGTCCAACTCGCGCCAGTGCAGAATTGGATGGACCCGTGTATGGGTATGCACAGTCCCATCAGTCTCACTCTCGCCCTGATGATGCGCCTGATACTGATCCCACATCTCGAGCGGCTGATCCCGGTAATTCCATTTGAATTCCTTGTCCCTAGGTGAAAAGACACGTTCCTTAGCCCTTATTCCATGTTCATCTCTCCTTATTGCTAACAGCAGTGCATCAAACCCGTATTTGTCCAGGCATTGCATCAACGCCTCCGTTTTTAATTTCGTGCAGCACTCAAATTTACCACTCTTCGGTCCTACCCCGGATTTCATCGCCGCTTCATTACGCGCTATGACCAGATCCATTCCCCATTCCTCAGCAATTCGATCTCTGAACGCATACATCCGCTTGAACTTGTAGCCAGTGTCTATATGGATGACGGGAAACGGTATCGTACCAAAGAAGGCCTTTCGACAGAGCCAGAGCACCGTCGTACTGTCCTTTCCCGTGCTCCAGAGAACCGCAGGGTTCTCAAATTCCGCGTATGCTTCCCTTATTATGTAGATGCTCTTATTCTCCAGATCCTTCAGAGACATTAACTTATTTCACCACCTATATACGCCCTCGTTCTTGCTTCCTTGGGATCTTCAAAGATCTCACGAGCAGGTCCTGCTTCTATCACTTCACCCATATATAAGAAGATCACATGATCCGCAAGCCGCTTCGCCTGTCGTAATATGTGGGTGACAATAACAATCGTATAGTCCTTTTTGAGTTCAATAAACTCCTGCTCGATTCGCTTCGCGGAGACCGGGTCGAGCGCAGAGGTGGGCTCGTCACCCAGGATAATTTCTGGCTCGACAGCTAGGGTCCTTGCCAGGCAGAGCCTCTGCTGCTGTCCCGCTGATAACCTGGAAGCAGGACTCTTCAACCGATCCTTCACCTCATCCCACAACCCTGCCACCTTGAGATAACGCTCAACTATCCTATCCAGCTCTTTCCTCTTCAGTATACCATGAATACGTGGCCCATAGGCTACGTTATCATAGATTGACATGGGTAATGGATACGGTTTTTGAGCGAGCATCCCGATCTTCTTCCGTATATTCGTGACATCGATTTTACCATTGTAAATGTCCATGCCGTCTACCCTGACATCACCAGAAACACTAATGCCCTCGACGAGGTCTATCAGTCGATTAAAAGATTTTAACAGGGTTGTTTTTCCGCACCCTGAAGGTCCGATAATAACGGTAATCTGCTTCTCGGGGATCTTTACTGTAATGTCCTTTAATACATGATGCTTCCCATAAAAGACATTGAGCTTCTCAACGCTTATATGTGGTTTAAATTTTTCCATTTTTCTTATCTCCTTTCCTTATTTTATCACGAACTTCGTCCATTTCGTTGTTAGAAGTCGGGAAATAACGCTGGTTGAGAGGATTATAACCAAAAGAATGACTGCGGCTGCATAAGCTCGCTCCTGAACTTCAGGGAGCGGTGTTCCTAACAGGAAGAAGACCGCCAAGGGTAATGACGCCGCGGGGTCGAAGAGAGAATGGGGGATATGGTCAGTATAACCAGCAGTAAAGAGAATAGATGCGGCATCACCAATACCCCGCCCGAATGCTAAGAGGACAGCGGTTAAAATCCCGGGTAACGCTTGCCGGCTTACAACTCGTAAGAGGGCCTCTAATCGCGTCGAACCCACTGCATACGAGGTCTCCCGAAGTTCATGCGGAACCATTCGCATCACCTCGTCCATTGCTCTCGTCATGATCGGGAGCATGAGCAGCGTTAAGACAATAATACCGCCTAACAGACACGCTCGCAGCCCTAAATAGAGCATGATGGTGAAACCAAACGCACCATAGACAATCGAAGGGACTCCCCACAGTATATCAAGTGATAATCGTACAAAACTGGCAAATCGGTTACGCGCATACTCCTGCAGATACAACGCAATGGGAAAAGCAATGATGAACGAGAGGAAGGTTGCACCAAAGGCGAGGTATAACGACCCAATGATAGCGTTTAAGATGCCCCCTCCTTTTCCCAGGTAATAACCACCCTTTGGCGTCTGGGTGAGCATCGAGAGGCTCAGCAATGGTGCACCCTTTAACAGCACCACGGCAAGTATCGCAAAGAGTATCCCCACAATAATAACCGTGGAGGCGATCATCAGCCCTTTAAAGAATGCCTCTTCTAGTTGTCTTCGGTCCACTCTACACCACCCGCCTCTCTATCCTTAATAAGACAATTCTGGCACCGACGCTGAAGACAAGAACAATGAGCAATAAGAGGAGCGCGGCAAGCAAAAGTGCAGCATCATAGAGGGGTATAGACATCATCTCGCCATAATTATTGGCGATGAGCGCGGGTAAGGGATAAGCAGGTTGAAAGACCGACGAAGGAACCTGTGCCACATTGCCAACCACCATCATGACCGCCATCGTTTCACCAAACGCCCGGGAAAAGCCCAATACAATAGCAGCAATGATACCCTTTATCCTCGGCACCATCTGGGCATGTTTCACGGTCTGCCATCGGGTGGCACCAAGAGCAAGTGAAATTTCGCGCACTTCGTGAGGCACCGCTCTAAAGACCTCCTCAGAAACCGAGATAAGGACGGGGAAGACCATTATTGCGAGAACGAAACCCCCCGTGAGGAGGCAATAGCCGGACGTAGGGTAACCAAAAAGGGGTGCTATGTGGTCCTTTACCAGGGGAACCACCACTAAGATGCCCCAGAGTCCATACACTACTGAGGGTATACCTGCAAGCAAATCGATCAACGGCTTTATAAACGCTCGAATTTTCGCAGATGCGTATTCCGTGAGATAGATTGAGGTCAGTAAGCAGGAGGGAATAGAGAAGAACATGGCTAATACCGTGACCCAGATGGTGCCGAGGATAAAGGGATAAAATCCAAACTCCCCGCGTAAGGGGTGCCAGGAGGTTGAGAGCAGCAACTCAGGTAATGATTGTGTTGCTAAGATCAGTCGTGCTTTCAGGAACAGACCGAGGATCATAACAAAGATGAGCATACTTGATAGAGCGGTGATCAAGAGCATCAGCCTGCTTGCAATAACCTCCTTTAATTTCCTAGTCAGTTTGAGGTTCATCCAATCTTCTCCAATTCCGCTCGAAGCTTCTCCTCGGGCAGTGGAATATAGCCGGTCTCAGAAACGTATTGCTGACCTTCGGTCAAGCACCAGGCGATAAACTCTCTCGTCAGCCCACTGGGTTTGCCTTTCGTTACCAAGTTTAAATCTCGTGCGGGAGGCGATGGATAATCTCCTCTTCCTATCGCTTGCTGGAGTTCAGACTTAGTGCCATAAAAGTTCTCTTCTTTTTCTATAAGGCCATTTTCGTCAAGATCGATCGGTATTATTCGTATTCCTGCAACAGGTTCTCCGGTCATCGCATCGTAAGCATAGTTGAGGTTATTGTAACCAATGCCAAATTGGTCTTTTCTCACTGCTTCGGCAAGGCCAGGATCGCCATATACCGCTACACCGAGAAGGTCTTCCTGATAATTGTTACCCAGATATCTGGCCCACTCTTCGGCAGCACCACATGAATCAGACCTTGTATACACTGCAATTTTATCGGTATTGCCCGTGCCAACAACCTCCCCCCAAGTGGTTATGGTTCCGGTAATCCAGATACCTTCAAATGTCTGCTTTGTCACACCGTTACGTAAAAGGTCTTCTGATACCGGATTATTCACATTCATAGTAGGAACAACAGCGTCTTTGGTAACCGCGACCCAAAAGGCACCCCTCTCCAGCTCCTGCGGGTATAGCGCTCGCGAGACCATGCCGATATCCACCATGCCTCCGAGCACATCGGTCATTCCCTTGCCTGCGCCTCCCGCTGAGAGGTCGATTCGTACACCCGGGTGAACCTTCTGGAATTCCTCGCTCCAGGTAACCACCATCGGATAGAGCGCCCATGCACCTGAGATTTTTATCGTGCCGTGTAACTCCTCAGAAGTTGTTCCTGGTTCCTCTGGCTTTTCAATACATCCCAGCAGGAGAACCGGTGAAATCACTATACCTGCTGCTAGTATCAATACGAGCCACGTTTTTCCTCGCATCATAAAGCCTCATTCCAGATAACCCAGAGCTCTCAATCGCTTCTTTACCTCCTCTTCCTCCGCTTCACTAAACGCAGGTGCTTCCTCTTCAGGCTCTTCTCGCATAACCTCTTCCAGTACAAAGGTGATATACTCCTCCACGGATTGGAATTCCGTAGCTCGTACCCGCTCTTCCACCTTTTTGTAGAGCCCAACGGGTAAAAAAACGGCTCTCTTTTCCTCGTTCATAAATAACCCAGCCTCCTCAATCTTTCCCTTATCGCTCTTACTTCCTCTTCCGTTAGTTTGTCTTCTTCTTGGATCTTACCACTTGACGCCAGACTCCGCATCACAAAGACGATAAAGTCAGTAACGCTGGAGAATCCAGTGCCTTCTATCATCCTCTGCAGCGTTTCATACAGTTCCCTCGGTATCTTGATGGTAACCCGGTCGGTCATGACACTCAAATTGTAGTAATATTGGAGTATATAAATATAAATACCCCCGGTCTTCAGGTTCGTACGATAGATCCTTACCCGAAGCACAATCACACGGACATGAGGAGGGTGTGCATGGTTTCTTCTTTTGACACTGTTTTTTCTTTTTCAGAGAAAAAGAGGTATGGAGATGGAGATCGTGGTGCTGAGATTGGGACACCGTCCTGAGCGAGATCAACGAGTAACCACGCATGTCGGATTAGTTGGACGAGCCTTAGGGGCAAAGGGCATGCTCCTCGCTGCCAATGACCAGGGTATCGAACGGAGTATTACAAAAGTAACAAAGCAGTGGGGCGGCAATTTCTTCGTCAAAACGGGTGTGAACTGGAGAGCGGAGCTCGCGAGCTGGCGACAGAGCGGTGGCAAGGTCTGTCACCTGACGATGTACGGTGAGAACATCCTTGAGGTGATCCCGGAAATACGAGCAGAAATGAAGAAGGAGAATGCACATTTAATGGTCGTGGTGGGTGCTGAAAAAGTTCCGTTCGAGGTCTTTGAAGCTGCGGACTGGAACGTTGCAGTCAGTAACCAACCGCACTCTGAGGTCGCCGCTTTAGCGCTCTTGCTCGATCATCTGCACGAGGGCAGAGAATTAAAAGCGGTATTTGAGCACGCAGAGCTGCAGATAGTGCCAAAGAAAAGAGGTAAAGAAGTCATCGTGACGAAGAGAGTGTGAACACCGGGATCCTAAACCACTTCGACGCCTCCACCTTCTTTGTCCGACTTCGCCGTACTCGGTAATCGCTTCAACTCCTCCGGCACTTTCACGCGCAGTATGTTCGTCGAACGAACGTGGTAGACCGGGTCACCCGTCATCGGGTCAAACTCCGCGGTGCGGATAATGCTACTGACGATCGTCTTAAACTTCAAGATCGTGCCATCTTCCAGCTTATACTCATTCCAATCCTCCCGTATCGTCTCAAAATCTACATCCATCGCGTCTATCTCCCTCCCATTTTGCAAGCGTATTTTCACATTTCTCACCTTCTCACTCTTTCACATCACCGCGTACTTTTTCCGCTCCTTATGTATCTAACGTAGGTAGAGATATTTTTATTCCTATCTAAAGAAAAGCCCCCACAATACCGGGCCACTCACCGCAGTTTGTTGAGTTCGTGCTCATACCAGTGCCTGAATCTCCGGAAGGAGATCCGATCCTCTTCTTCTAAGTTCGATTCGTAGTCCTGAATTTTCTTGTTGACCATTTCGTCACTTAAGATAGTTAAGGCAGCAAGAGAACGCGCTACCTGCCGTCGAACATCTGAATGTTCATCCCGTAACGCATGAATCAGGGCGTCGACCGCGCGGAGATCCTTCAAGGTTCCAAGTGACCAGGCTGCTTCCTCTCGAACATCCGGGTATTCATCCTGAAGTGCAGCAATCAGGGGTTCTGTCGCTCGAAGATCTCCGATATTTCCAAGTGCCCAGGCGGCCTTCCGACGAACATCCCAGCGTTCGTCCTTTAAGGCGTGAATCAGAGGCTTGACCGCCAGTCCACCCATCGTTCCAAGTGCCCAGGCGGCCCGCCGGCGAACATCCCAGTCGTCGTCCCGGAGCGCGTGTATCAACGGCTCGATAGCCGGCTCTCCCAACGTTCGAAGTGCCTCGACTGCCTCAGCCCTCAATGCTGGGTCTTTGTTATACCTCAAGACCGTGATCATGCGGTCCACTTCATCGTTCATGCCCATATGTTCACCCCTTATAGTTGCCCATCAGCCCCAACTCGTTCGGGAAATGAGGGACAGATCTTTGGCTTCCCCTTCTTCAGTTCTTCGGTTAGACATTCAATTATCTCCGCTTCTATCTCTTTATTTATTTTTGTGGATACCGAAAAAACGTTCTTTTCGAATATGAGGTCAAAGGTCTCATTCCCCATCCGTATCTTGAATGCAACGACCGTTCCACCTTCCAGCTCCCGCTCAATGGTCTCGAAGATGCTGTTTGATAATGCTAAGATTGTGCCGGGCTCGGGGGCGTAGGTGGTTTCACGTGTACTGATCTGCTCGATCAAAAATGGCGCACACCCTTCGGTTCGTATCGCCTTTCGGTTCGCCCAGAAGAGGCACCAGAGTACTTTCTGTTTAAAATCCCGCGTATCATCAATGGTTATCGATTTCATATACTGCTATAATAAGAAGTTCGAGTTTGTACCATAAAAAAGCGCAGATCCAGAGAGTGCCCCGAGCCGCTTGATTTCTGCTCCGCTGGATAAAACACCAATATTTAAATATCCTCCCTTCAATTTTCTTTTAGTATACAAGGGGGAACTACGCATGAAACCAACAAAATTAGCATTTGTACTTGCACTTTGTTTACTGCTCTTCCACGCGGGGATAGGAGTTGCTGCGGCGCAGGGGGATGAACCGGTGGCTAAAGCATGGATCGCAATGGCAGCAGGAATAGCAATGGCGGGCTCGGGATTAGCGGCGGGATGGGCAATCTCAGCGACGGGAACAGCGGCTGCGGGCGCAACGGTGGAGAAGCCTGAGGTGTTTGGTCGTGTTCTGATCTTCGTCGCTCTTGCAGAAGCTATCGCTATCTACGGGCTCTTGATTGCGCTCATGCTCTGGATAAAGATATAGAGTCGTGAAGAAGAGCGAAGGTGGTGAAGGTGAAGTAGCAGGGAGGGACATGAAGCGCTGCACTATGCCGGGCGAATTAGAAGAGAAGAGCGCGCAGAACCTGATTTTACAAGCCCTTCCGTATACCTTTCTTATCTCATCCCTCGTTATCATCGGTCTATTCAGCGGTCTTATTATTGGCAGGAGGATAGGAGGAGATATCGCAGGTTTTTTATTCGCTCTTTCTCTCTCTCTGCTCGGATTCTTCGCTGGCCTGCTCATTACTTACACCATCGTGAAGCTCAAATACCCGATAAAGAACTAAGAGGAAGAGGTTATGCAATGATCAGTTTTTTTATCTTCTCCACGGGTATCCCATTCTCTTTACAGACCGCGATAGCATAGAGGTTTTTTACTTCGATCTTCTTCAGGTGGAGAAATCCGAGCACCGTGCCAATATTAAGAGGATTACGCCTCAGTAGATCTTTGACCATTCTCAAAAAGAATCCCTTGAGGGCGTATTCAAGAGGGATGAGCGACCCGTCTCGTTCATACAAAGGCAGAGCTCTTAGTAATTCGTCGGTATACGGCGAGGGGAGCGATCGGATTGCTGAACTCACATCTGCTGCTGATAACGAAGCTCTTGCTTCTGCCGAATCAAGATCAAATGCATACCCATACGGGAATAAGTAGTTCCTCATCTCGTCCTCATCAACACCCTCTGATGTGCATCTCAAAACGGTCATGATATTCTCAATATCAAACTCTGTTCCCATAACTCTTCTCACAATCTCCCTGTCCCCTGCTCTTAATCGTTTCATCCTCATCCATAGTGCACTAAAGAGCTCTTTATCGAGGGCGATTTCAAAGATCAACGTTTTTTTACTCCTCTCATAGGCCGGGAGTACCGCTTCTAAGATATCCTTGTAGGGGTTCTCTACCTGCTTTATAACGCTTTCCAACGATTTTGCCTCCATTAAATTGCTTACCTTTCTTCCGAAGAAGGAGTCCAGCGGGAAGAAAAGAGGCTTGAATGGTACCAGTGTACTTGTTTTTGCCCGTATGACTGCTTTTAGATTCTCCACCTCCAATCGTCTGAACACCTCCTCGAAGAAATCTCTGAGCTCACCGCTCGTGGACCGTATCACCATCAGATACTGGTCTATAAGCTCTTCCTTCAATGCGCGCTCTATATCGTCCAGCTCCGTCAAAGTCGCTTTCATCAGTCTCTCCTTATACGCAGAAGCCATCAACGCAGCGAGAAATTCAGCCTTATCTCGCGCCTCTATAAGTCTCTTCAAGCTTCCTTCGCTTAAAATATCACCCATCCTCGCCCTTATCCTCGTATATACGTACGCATTAGGGAGCGATAGTCACCTGAACGACCTCCACGGTATTCCTCATGTACCCATTCCTCTTTGGTTAAAATAAAAATCAAGGTTCACCAAACAGGTAGTTGCTCCTTCTGGTCTGCCCATACCTTTATGGGTCGGAATAGAGAGAGTAATATTAAAGAACCCCGCCAACCTTTTTTAAAACGAGGTGAAAAAAATGAAAGTCCGTGAGATAATGAGCCGTCCAGTCATCACTGAAGATGAAGACGCTCAGGTTTCAGAAGTGGTGAAGGACATGGCAGAACTGGGCATTGGCAGTGTGGTCATCACCTCGGAAGGTAAACCTGTGGGGATTATTACCGAGCGCGACATCGCATTAAAGGTTCTCTTGGCGAATAAACGGGCATCTGAGGTAAAAGCAAAAGAGATTATGTCCACCCCTCTGATCACCATCGAGCCGAATGCCTCGATCGATGATGCAAGTGCACTGGCAGCGAACAAGCGTATTAAAAGCCTGCCGGTGGTTGAAAACGGCGTGCTTGTAGGTATGGTAAGTATTGGAAATATCTTGACCCTCAAGCCCGAGTATGTGAAACGATTTTATCCCGAAGCGCGCCTTTTAGCCAGTGGATGGACGCTCGATAGACTCGAGCGGGTTTTAAGGAAGAGCGAAGTATGTTTAGCGGAAAACCATCTGCTGAGCTACAAGCAAAAATTGAATGAAGTCTGTGATGAACTGGGTGAACTCGTCGGTTATTATGTCGATGATAAGGAGCTCAAAGATATACTCGAGAGCATGGATCCGCTCTGTCGATGGGTTACGGGTAAAGGAGAAGGCGAGAAGGAGATTGCAGTGGAGGAGCACAGGATGCTGTTAAATAAGATCGTGAGAAAGTTACGGCATACCACGTATTTGAGGAAGCAACACGCAATCTCCGGTCTTTCTGGCGATTTATGGCTGGGGGGTTATCGGTATCGCAGAGGTGATGGGGATTTATGGTTAAGTAGTTATCGATCTCGCCCGGAGAAGAAGCGTCGCTTACCCTTTAAAAGCACTCGACCGAAGTGATAAGCCGAGCAGAAAGAGAAAGAAGGTTTGAGGAACAAACTGTCCAAGAACAAGGAGAAACCGAAAGGCTTTTAAATGCATATGTATAAGCATATGTCGATGAGGGATGAATGGGGTGGGGAAAGGAAGATGAGCTCAAGCATCTGGAGGTCGTCTCCTTTACTAACGGTCTTCGATCTCCCCCTCCCCCATCCCCATCATGCGGAGATGGTACTCAATGTCAGGACAGGTAGCGTGGAACGAAGTCACAAGAGAGGAGTATGAAGCGGTATTTGAAACTATCCGAGAGTTGATTGAGAAGATTGAGAAAGACCCCAGACTGGGGTATAACGGTTTTGAATTAAAGCAGGAATTGAGAGACGTAGTCAGGTCGCTGATAAAGATTGAAAAGAAGCTCTTGACGTAACGCGATAGAATGTCAGGGAACGACAATCAGCTCTACGGATATGAACGCTATTGTGATTTTATAAAAGACGGGAAGGGGCTAATCATGGGGATCGGTGGTTTTGGTACGTCCACCAAATAAAATATGCATATCCTTGTTTATGGTGCGGGTGCAATTGGCTCGCTGGTTGGTGCGTTACTTTCAAAAGAGCATGAGGTCATACTTCTGGGGCGAAAGGAGCACATGCAGGCTATAAGAAAGGATGGTCTACGGGTTACAGGTCTCACACGAATGCACATCTATCTGGAGACCACCACAACACTCGGAGAAGTGAATGGCAAAATCGACCTCGTCATTCTCACGGTAAAATCCTATGATACACACTCGGCAGCAAACGAACTCGCCAAGAACTTAAAGCCTTCCCAGCTCCTCTCCATTCAGAATGGTTTGAATAACGCAAACATACTCGAACGTTATCTTGGAAAGACTAGGCTTGTGTTTGGCACCACCTCACAGGGGGTCACCTTCGTAAAACCTGGAGAAGTCAGACATGCAGGTTTAGGTAGGACAGTTGTTGGATGCATGAGGAACGAAGATTTCGAGACAGCAACCCAGGTTTGTGACCTGTTATCGAGCTGTGGATTGAAAACGGAGCTCACAGATAACATAATCGGAGAGATCTGGGCTAAGGCGATAGTGAATGCCTGCATCAACCCCTTAACGGTAATCCTTAGATGTGAAAATGGGCGACTGCTTGGACTTCCCGAGGTCATGAGTGTAATGAAAAAGTGCAGTGATGAATGTGAGGCCGTGGCTAAGGCAAAGGGTATCATGCTTCCCACCCCTGATATGTACAGATATACCGTGGATGTGGCGAGCCAGACGGCATCAAATCATTCCTCTATGCTCCAGGATATAGAAAAGGGTAAACCCACTGAGATAAATGGAATCACCGGGGTTATTGTCTCTGCGGGAAAGAAATTTAAAGTTCAGACCCCTGTGAATTTTACGCTACTTCAATTAGTTAAAGGAATCGAAGCACTAAACAAAAAGGTTCACAATGCCTTCGATTGCAATCAATCTGCGACGAATGTAAAAAGCTACTTTAGTTAAAAAATCGTCACTAAGAACAGAGCAAGAGAACGGTGAGCTGAGATATGCTGAAGCCCGTAGAGATGAGGGAACTGAGAATTGTCACGTTAGATGAACGTGTGGACGGTGTGATACAGAAAATTGGTGCGATGGGCACTGTTCATCTTGCGGATATAAAAGAACTCATAGCGGAATGGGAAGGGCTCATAGAGCCTTCTGAGGTCGATTCTCTCCTCGTGAAAGTCTCTGATTTACTCACGAGAATAGGAGCTATAGCAGCACTGCTGCAGCCCCCCGAGCCAAAGAAGAGCATCAGGGAGATCCTCTTCAAAGAGCGCGAAGAAGGAGCGCGGGTAAAAGTAGGGGGCATCAGTTTAAGGGAGATAGAAGATGAATTTACCGTGATAGAACGGGTAGTAAAGCAGTCAATAGGGGAGATAGAGAGATTACGCGACGAGTTAACGAAGGCGAGGCGATTATACCGGGAATTAGAGATCCTGGATAAACTAGGAGTTGATCTGGATTTTATAGGGAAGAGAGCGTTTATTTCCGTTTTTGTGGGTGCATTACCCCGAGAGAACGAAGAAGCGTTAAAAGAGAGCATAGAAAGCCTGACCGGGAGAACTAATGTGGTCACCGCTGCGGCTGGCAGGGAGGATGGTAAATTCTCTTCCTTAGTTGTGGTGTGTTTGAGGACAGATACCGAAGAGGTCGAACAGGCGCTTAAGATGGCAGATTTCGAGGTGTGGGAAATACCTGCCGGGCTCCCTGCGAAGAGCAGAGACGCGATGGAAAGGCTCGAAGGGGAGATAACGAGGTTAGAGGGGGAGCTAAGCGAGGAGGCAGAGACGATCGGTAAAATAAGAAGGGATGGGTACCAGAGACTGCTCGTCATGAGGGAACTTCTGCAACTGGAGGCGGATAAATTAAAGGTCGAGAGTTTGCTGGGGAGGAGTGAGCGGGTACGGGTTATAGAAGGATGGGCACCAGAAGAAGAGGTTGATGCCATAGTAGATGGGCTAAGGGAAGAAGCGGGAGAGTTGTGTCTCGTCGACGTGAAGGAGCCGAGAAGAGGTGATGTACGAGTGCCTTCTCTACTTAAAAATCCGCGAATAATAAAGCCGTTTGAATCGGTCGTTAAGTTATATGGTCCTCCTCGGTACGATGATATAGACCCAACGATACTCACGGCGCTCATATTCCCCGTTCTTTTTGGCATTATGTTCGCGGATATCGGCCATGGTCTCCTTTTGCTTCTCCTCGGCCTGGGACTGACCTTTGCCTTTAAAGGCTTAGGGGATTCGATGCGGGAGATGGGTGTGATTCTCGTCTTATGCGGTCTTTGTTCGCTGGCTGCCGGTGTGGTGTTCGGTGAATTCTTCGGATTCAGTGAATCAGCATCTCGTTTAGTGTGGGATTCTACAGGTATGCATGTTCCTGAGTGGCTTATTCTCGTTAAGAATCCGCTTTTAGAGCCAATCGAGCAATTTAAACTCTTCTTTGTGATCACGATGCTGATAGGAGCGCTGCATATGGGGCTTGGCTTACTCCTCAATGTCTTGAAGAACTTCTCTATGAGGAACCTCTATGAGGGGATGACGGGCTTTGTACGAATCTGGTGCTTATTTGGCGCTCTTTACTTCTTGCTCCTGCTCTTTGGGTTTCACTTCACCGAACTCAATGAAGGGCATCTCGACGTGCTGCTGAGACATGTAACCATCTTCATCGTTCTTCCCATAATTCTCCTGATGGTTCTGAGGATGATTCCGGAATTCAGGCATGGTGGTGAGCACCATCAGCCTGATGGAACGAAGGAAAAAAGGTCAGTCCTGGATTCGCTCATTATTCTCATGGAAGGTATCATCGACGCATTACTTGAGAATTTCTTCAGGTTCCTTGCAAATACAATCTCTTATGGCCGAATTCTCGCGTTAGCGTTATGTCATGCGGGACTAATGCAGGGCTTTATTATTCTGGCCTTCTTGTGCGTGAAGGAGAACATAGGAGCAGGGGCGCTGGTCTTCTTTGTAGGAACCGCACTTGTCGTGGTACTTGAGGCGCTCATAGCTGGCATTCATACCATCAGGTTGCATTTCTACGAATGGTTTACGAAGTTTTATGAAGGAGGAGGAGTTGAATTCAGACCTTTTAGATTTCATAGAACCTATACGGAGTGAAGTAAAGGGTGCGATAAAGAACTTTGGCTCTCCTCGCAGACCCTCATATAGCACACATCTGGAGATCGAGCAACGCGTTCGAGAAGATCCTGACCTGATTCACAAACTCTTGACAGAAACGGGTATTATCTCGAGGGAGACCATACCCTTCACGGTCGTCTCTAATTTTAGAGGCTCCATTGACGGTAAACCGTTCTACTCCGCGTCTATCCTTCACGAGGGGTCTGAGAAGAGATATCGGGTAATGGCGAGGGATACCGGCGGAATCCTCAAGCTGAGGATAACGTATGAGCCGGTCATAGACCCTGAGGAGATGCGATTACTGCATCCAGCAGATTTCTCTCGCTTGAAGATAACGGTACGGGAATGGGAACTTCACAACTACCGGCATCATTTCATACTGCTCATCTCTTCGAAGCGCTATGAAAGTTTCGACATCTGGGTAAAGGCGTCAGAGAACTTCAGCTCGGTACGGATAAGCCTCTATGAGGCGGGGTTGAGAGAGAAGAGGGCGCCCTGTTTGTGGTATTTGAGACGGCTTTTGCTATTCAAGGGGCTGGAAAATGAGGTGAAGAGAACGATTGCAGAATTTACAGAGTAAAAGCAAAAAAGCCGGAGAAGGATGTCATGGAAAGATGTATCTTCCCACTCCATCCGCCTTTGGCTCATGCGCATGTCACGTTCCGCGTCTGGCATTCACCATCAAATCCAGAGTATCCCGTGGGTCAGGTAAATAGCCAGGTAGAGCGTGATGAATATCAGTACCAGTAGCACGCCTGCTCCCAGGTTTAAACTCACCATCGGCTCATCGACTGCTTGCTTCTTGAGCAACTCGAGATCACGCTCGTACGGGTTGGTGGAACTGAACGAGCGCAGTACCGTAGCACCCACCATCGCCATCATGATTCGTGATGCGGCCGTTGGATTCTTGCTGATCCAGACGAGCGAATCCGCGATCTTCAATAGGCCCTTATCAATGAACTCCGCAACGGTCAGCAACGGCTGTTCGCAGAACCATATGAAACCTTTACCCGCTTTTCTGTACAGATAATCAAGGTCATACGTAATCCGCTCGTGCGGTGAGAATACCACCTGCAGGAGGAAGAATCCGCCCGCGGTCATCAGCAACAGCTCCAGTGTGCCGATTGTATGGGCAAATGCGTAAGCGTGGTAGTGGAACGCTTCCTCTGCATACGGAAGTATGCCGTAGAGCAGTTTGGGATATACACCAATCGCCACGCAGAGGAACGCAGTAACACTCATGGCAATGAGCATTGGCAACGGTGCTTCTTGAGCCACGATCTCGTCGTTCTTCCTGAGAAACGTGAAATACGTCAGTTTTAAGAACGAGAGGAACGTGCCCACCGAACCTACCATGAGGGCAAGCGCGAGGATATGCATCCCTTCCAGTTCCGCCGCGTGGATTACCATACCTTTGCTCACGTATCCATTGAAGCCCGGCACGCCCGAGATAGAGAATGCCGCTACGATACAGGTGATCATCGTGATTGGCATCCTCTTCGCCAACCCGCCGAGTTCCGTGAGGTTGTTCTTACCCGTTGCAAAGATCACGGCACCCATACACATGAACAGCAGTGCCTTGTACAGAATATGGTTAAATACATGTGCTATGCCGCCGTTTATCCCGATATACGTGCCTATTCCTATACCTGCGACCATGTAGCCGACCTGGCTCACGATGTGATACGAGAGCAGTTTCCTCACATCATTCTGTAACAGTGCAAAGGCGACCCCGTAGAGGCACATCAGACCGCCCATGTAGGCGACCGCTTCTACACCCGGGAAGGTCCGTGCAAGCACATAGACCCCGGTCTTTGTGGTAAATACACACATGAATACCGCACCCGCTATGGTCGCCTTTGGATATGAATCGGGTAGCCAGGTATGCAGTGGTATGAATGCGGTGTTCACCCCTATGCCGATCAGTAAGAGCAGATAGCCAATACCGAGCTCGATGGGTCCAACCGCAATGGAACCCGTGTTCATATAGTGTATGATGATCCCGCCGAGGAGCGCGCAACCGCCGAAGAGATGGAACAGAATATAGCGCATCCCGGCATTCGTCGCCCGCTCTGTTTTACTGTACCAGATCAAGCCAAGAGAAGAGAAGGCCATTATCTCCCAGAAGATGTAGAGCGTGAAGAAGTCACCTGCAAATACCGCACCCAGAGCGCTACCCAGGTACAGGAGTCCACAGATATATTCCCCGGTCTCTCGTGTGACCTCTAACGAATAGAGGATCGCGGCACCTCCGATGATCCCGAATATATAGCCCATGATGAGACTCAGGCTATCAACATGCAGGAAGGTAAGCTCAAGCCCCGGGAGAACAGAAAATCCCCATGTGGTCTGTGGTTTGAGCAGAACCACACCAAGCAACCCAAGCGCAGCTAAGGCGATGAGATAAAGCTTCCGAGCCTTCCCCCGTCCAACAAAGGGTACCAATGCAGCTCCTGCGATATAAATGAGCGCAGGAGGTATGTTCAGTCCGATATCAATCATTCGTCCTCTCCTCCTTTTTCGTACGTATACGCCTCGCCATCATATCCACAGCAGACCGTAGGTCATGGAAATGAACGCATACGAGACGGCGAATGCAATCGAATAGAGCATCGCGGTCCCCATCGCCAGAGTTCTGGTATCCTCCAAATAGCCCTGCTTCTCTAATTCCAGTACATAGCGCACCGGATTAGAGGGCAGTATCGCCGTGTCGAAGAGAACCCGGGTAGCGAGTGTCGGGTTCTTGCCAAAACATCTCCATGACTCAAAAATTCCATGTATTCCCATTTTTTTTCTTTCACCTCCTTTTTAGACCTCCGGGGAAAACCCCCTTCACCTTTTTGTCCTCACCCTGCGTCTTACGCATGCTCTCGAGCATCGATTTAAAAGACTCGGTGAGTCGATAGTATGTTGAACCGCCCTGTTCTATCTGCTCCACCACTCCTTGCTTGAGCAGCGCATCTGACTCCATGAACCCGCCGCCCTTCCCGGTTAATCCTCTGAGGACAGTTTTGAGCTCGATACCCGTCTTTTGGGCAATCTCGTCGGGCTGCGAAGCCTTCGGATAAGTGCTATACAGGTACATGAGAATCTCGGTCCTCACCCGACTCCTTCTCAGAAACGGGGGTGGCTCAACAGCTTTTTTCACCGCCCTTTTTTCTTCTTCCTTCACCCTTCGTGCTCACCTCCCACCATCCGCCCCTTTAGGTACATATACACCTGCATATATTATTATGTATATATATAATAAAAAGCTTTTCGGTTTTTACGTTTATAAATAGTTTTGTGTGGGCACCGAGAACCCGACAATCGCGCTTTAGCAACCCTTCAAACTACCATTGAAAATGGTTAATAAGCACCTATGTTAGACCTTTTGCAGACTCTCGACCAGCGCTTTACCACGCTCTGAGAGCCGGTAATAGGTCGCATCCCCGAGTTCGAGCTTCTCCACCATACCCTGACTGAGCAGCGAACTGGACTCATCAAACCGACTGCTCATTCCTCTCAGTCCCCCCAGGATATTCGTGGAATCGATCCCGGTATTTCTGGCAATCTCCGCGGGATATGACGCCCGGGGATAAATTTTATACAGGTACATAATGATCTCAGTCCTCACCCGGCTCCTCCTGAGAGCACGGATGATCTCCTCAAATCCCACTTCCTCGCTCATTGCTTCTGGTGTTCCAACAGTTTTGTCAGCACATCGATCAAATTTTTCACCGTGAACGGTTTCCACAGGTAGCCATCCGCTCCCACGCGCATCGCGGCATCCCGGTACTCGGGCGTGCCCAAGGCGGAGATGACCAGGATCAAGGCATTCTTGTCATACTTTTTTATCTCCTCGATCGCCTGGATGCCATCCATCACCTCCATCACCAGGTCCATGGTGACGATGTCCGGCTTCAATGCTTTGTACTTCTCCACCGCTTCCTTGCCATTGACCGCAATGCCCACCACTTCGTACTCCCCAACTTGCCCTTCTAACATCTCTACCAGCATCTCGCGCATATAGGGCGCATCCTCCACAATCAATACCTTCTTCTTCATCTTATTCACTCCTTTTCATTATCTCTCTTTTGGGCAGGGTAAAGAAGAATTGTGATCCTCTTCCCAACTCACTGGTCGCCCATACCCGTCCTCCATGCATCTTGACGTACTCCTTGACGATGGACAACCCGAGCCCAAGACCACCCGACTTCCTCGTCAGGGAGGTGTCAACCATGTAGAATCGCTCAAAGATCTTGGGCAGATGTTCCGCTGGAATCCCGGGGCCCGTATCAGCGATGCACGCGCGGATATCCGCTCCCCGATCCTCGACGATAATGTCTATTCTGCCCCCTTCCGGCGTGTATCGGATTGCATTGGAGAGCAGGTTAGTAAGAATCGTGTGGAGCTTCTGCTCATCCGCCGGGATTGTTAGCTCGGGGATGAACATGGAGATTACCTGGTTCTTTGCCTCAGCCGCGGGTTCAAGCTTCCTAACCACCTTCTCGACCACCTCGCGCACGGCTAACTCCCCGAGAGTCAGTTCCACCTTCTTACCATCAATGCGGGCGAGTTCCAGCATATGATTAATCCTCTCCTCAAGCTCTCGTGCACTCTGCTCGATAATAGCAATGTATCTTCGCTCCCTATCCGCAAGTTTGGGCTCCAGGAGACTTGCGTACCCGATAATTGGCGCGAGCGGTGACCGCATCTCGTGATACGCCACGCTCAGGAATTCACGCTTCATCTTGTCCAGCTCCGCGAGTCTTTTGCAGGTATCCCGCAGCTTGTCCTTCTTCCTCTTGAGTTCAGTGATATTGAGCAACGAGGCGATGCACCGCTTCGTTCCCGGAATCGGTTCTATCCACGCATTTACATACCGTATCTCTCCGGTCCGACTCAGGAACTTGAATGACTTGCATGACGCTGTTTCACCCTTTCTCCTCTCCTCACAATAATTCTGCACCTTTTGCAGGTCTTCCTCGGCGATGAAATCAGTCCACTTCTTACCGACAAGCTCTTCCCTCGAATACCCACTCAGACTCTCAAACTCTCGGTTGGCAAATGAGATCGTTTTATCGTCCTCAATAACACAGAGTGCGGTGAGTGTGTACTCGAAGATCACCCGGTAATATTCTTTTGCCTCCTTGAGCTCTTCCTCGATTCGTTTCCGTGCCGTAATGTCGCGGAATATCGTAAGTTTGGAGAGCGAGCCATCACTATTCTTCAGCGGTGTCTCGATGAGGTCATAGGTCCTGTTCTTCCGACGAGATTGCCATTCCCATCGTATCGTCTTGCCACTCAGTACCTCAGGATTCTTGCACTGGGGGCAGGGCTCCTTCCGGTTATGAAAGACCTCATAGCAAATACCACCCACCTGGTCACCAAACGCGTCAATCAAAACCTTGTTCATAAACTCCACGGTGTAGTCGCGCGAGACAATGTACACGCCGTCCACCATATTCTCAAAGATTAAATTCAGGTTATCCCGCTCTTCTTTTATCTTCCGCTCCAGTTCCACCTCTTTGGTGATATCCCGGCTCACGCGAACCGTCCCGATCGGTATGCCGTTCTTATCCCTGAGCAATGCCGCTGACATGCTGATATGCACCGGTTTCTTATCTTTTCTCAAGACCTGTGTCCGGTAATTTTTAAGCTCGCCATCTCGCAGCACTCGGGACATTATCTCGTCTGCTTCGTCGGGGTCCGCAAAGAATCTCCGGTTGCTTTTTCCGAGCACCTCAGCCGCGGTGTAACCCATATAGTCTTCGGCTGCTTTGTTCCAGGACCGCACTATTCCCTCCATGTCCACCACGACAATCGCGTCCGCAGAACTCTTGATGACGTCGTCCAGATAATCTTTTGTCTCTTTGAGCTCTATATCCACTTGTGCCCTCTTCTCGCTTATCAGCCCGATAATATACGCCACGACGAGCTGAATCGCACTTCGTTCAAATACATCGACCGAAAGCGGGGTGAGCGAATAGTAGGTTACAAAGATGTAGATTGCACTGAGAAACAGAGCGACGTACAGAGCCTTCTTACCGTACCACATACCAGCTAAAATGATCGGGATATAAAAGAGATGGGGATAAACCCTCGTTTCACCTCTGAAGACATTGAGATAAAACGCGAGGAGTGCACAGGCTAAAGTAAAAGAGAGGATGAGTAGCCCTTTTAACGTAATCCGTACCATTATTCCTTCACTCTCTTCCTATCTTATTATTTCTTTCTTTATATTATATTAGTGCGTCGTCTTTCCTTCTCCACCTCGGAGTTTAGCCATTCGATCAGGTTGGAGAGATCCGGAGAGAAACGAAAAACCGAAACATTTATATACATATTTAGAGTTCTTTCATAAACGGAGAAAATAGTAAGGATAGGTACTTAGCTAAAGATGGATATAAAAGAGTCCTTTGAAAAAGTAATTATGGATGGGCGAACGTTATTAGCGATATTTCTCCTTGCGATCGTTTGGCGAATCTTCATCAGTCTTGATGGCGAGATAGCGCTGTGGGAAAGTCTCTGCTCGGGCACTGCTCTGATCATCCTCGGCTGGGCTCTCTTCTCCTATCTGTATCATATGTCCTTAAAGGAGACGGATTGGTTAATCTCGAACAGGATGTTTCAGGGGCTTGCAGTGAGCCTGGCCACGATCAATACGTACGTGGTGGTTTACTACGGCATGCGATGGCTCAGGCTGCTCTCCGTCGAGGTGTATGTACCCTACGATGTCCTTATACGGGATGTTCGATACGTTATGATCGTGCTCTGTTACTGTGGTCTCACCTGGGCAGCACTCCATCTCAAGAATATGCATGACAGTTACATGTTGCTCACCAAGGAGATACCGGCGATGCGGAAACCCGCGATGAGAAGAGCGTTATTCAAGGTGATAACCGATGAGCGGACTGCAATAGTACTCATCGCGATCGCGTTCTTCTGGCGAGCGTCCATAAGCCTTGACCGACAGATCGTTCTCTGGGAGAGTATGTGCTCAGGTATCGCCCTGTTCATCATGGGCTGGATTCTCTTCGGGTACATCATTTCATTGGCCTGGCGCGTGACCAGACCACGGATGATGAAGATCTATCATGGGATTGCACTTTCGATCTTCGCGATAAACCTCTACGTTCTTGCGTACTATGGCATGAGATGGTATCGATTAATCACCGCAGGGGAAGAGGCGGGGTTAGTGCCTTTGGATTTCGTCTTCAGGGACATCCGATTTTTTGTGGTCGTGATCTTTTACTGCTCGGCAATCGTCTTATCGAAGTGGCTCGAAAAGGCGGCAGAGGAGTGCGAATTCCTGGTCAAGAAGGAATCAGAGGCATGAGCTAAACCCTTACTGCGCCTCTCAAGTAAGCCCTACAACGCTTGCAGTGACGCAGGCAGAGTCCCGCAATTGCGGAGTGGTAGGAGCGGGCCCCACACAAAGCGTTTACGGAAAGAAAACACTGCACTATTGAGAAAGAAGAGAAACAATCATAGGTTCGTATCAAGCATCCTTTTAAAGAGCGGTTTATTTGGAATTTGTTAAGCGGAAGATGAGGGAACCCATATGCACGGTACTCGCCGACGACTGGATATTATTCCTGCTCATTACGATCGCGTTTTTGTGGCGTGCTGTGGTAAGCCTTGACGGGACCGAAGTTCTGTGGGAGAGTATCTGCTCAGGCATTTCTCTTATCATACTGGGCTGGCTGCTCCTCGGTTATCTCTACACTATGTCCCGGAGACCGACACAATGGCCGGTTTCGAATAAGATCTACCAGCGAATCTGCTTTAATCTCCTCGTTCTGAATGGTTATGTACTCATCTACTACGGAATGCGGTGGTCAGGGGTACTGCACGTTGAAGTTTCTCGGCCGCTGGACTTCGTTTTCAGAGATATACGCTATGTCTTATTCGTGATCTTTTACGCTGCGATACTCTGGTCCACGAAACCCTTGAAGAAGATGCATGATGATTACCGGTTCCTGGTATCCCGATCGATGCTCCCTGAGCGGAGTTTGCGAGAATTGATTTTCAAGGTGATTACTGATGAACGAACGTTGCTGGTACTCATTGGTATAGCATTTTTATGGCGAACGTGCTTAAGCTTCGATTACATGATAACCTTCTGGGAGAGCACATACTCCTATATTATTCAGCTCATCATCGGCTGGTTCCTCTTTGGGTATCTCTGTGCACTCTCGGTGAAGGTGAGGAAGAGGGTAGAGGTGCGAATGGTCAGCCAAGGAATTGCCTTTGCGTTAGGTGCGATCAACGTTTACGCACTTGCGTACTATGGCATGATGGTGTATGGATTGATTGGCCTGCGCGACATGGCAGAGACGTTTATGCCCATGGATTATATCTTCGGCGACGCGCGATTTTTCGCCTTGGTGCTCTTCTATTATACCACGATCATGATATCAAAGTATCTGGAAAAGGCATATGCGGATTATACCGCGCCGATTGTGGTTCCGAGTATACACAGTTCAAATCGCGCTTTATAATCTCGACAAACTTCCAACGATATTAAAAAAGAAAAAGAAGGGAGTTCTGATAAAGTTCTCTTCTATGAACTCTCTCTTAGCTCCCTTTTACATATCCCTTCGTGACCTTTCGTGCGAACAGCGCTATGAGATCCGCGCCACAATTGGGGCACTTGACCAGGGGTTTACCTAACGTGGCTCCACAATTCGGGCATTTATCAAACTTGTTCTTGGGCTCCAGCGTATCTCTCCTGAGGTGGCCCCAGTGCTGAGCCATCATATGCCCTACGATTTGATCGACCACCATGCCCTCGTTCGCAGCGGTATAGGTCTGGTTGCATACATAACAAATTCCTTCTGCCATCTTCTTCACCTCCCGTCCTTATACCTCTTCCGAGGATAACCATAATTGTTCACGCAACCTTAAAAACTTTTCTCATCGGTAACTTTCTTCTTATTTTACTATTTTTACTGCTGCAATACTAAAAACTCTCAGGAATAATACCGATACACCTCTCGTCTAACAACCGCCCAAAGGGTCAAATATACCCCATGCTATAGAGCAGCGCGAGTATATACGCTGCCACGCCACAAGCAAGGAGGAGAATCGCGAGGAAAACACCGACGTACATACCCAATTTCTCCACTTCGACGTCAGGGCAATGCGCCTTTATCGCCTCTACCGCCTTCGGATCATACTGCTCGAGACTCAGCATTATCCGGACGGTATCCGTTGGACGTCTGATAAAACATCTCAGTGCACTCAAGAATTTACTTCCCATTCACGTGTACCCCCTTCTCCTCCTCGTACGGGTAGCGGTACCGTATTCATTCTTCTTATATCCCGCTGTTTTGCTCATACTATAACTAGTTCTCTATTTGGTGATGTAGTTATATTAATACATATAACACGGTGTGCAGGAGATCCAGGAGTGGTTTAGGATATAATCCCAGGATCAGGGATATTAGTGCCAGGATGAGAAGCGGAATGCTCATCGTTAAGGGTGGATCCTTGATCTTATCGTTATGAGCGAGTTCAGGCTTCAAGGGGCCAAAGAATATCTTCTTGGCAGAGGCGAACGTATAGACAATCGTTAATAAAACCGCGGAGATACTCAGAATTGCAAGAATCAGTCCCACCGGGATATGTGCTACCCCAAACGTGAACACGCCGGTAAACAGTACCCATTCAGCCGCAAAACCACTGAGCGGCGGTAAAGCTGAGAGTATCAAGGCGCCAAAGAGCCAAAGCAGGGCGGTTATTGGCATCTTGGATGCAAGTCCGCCCATCTCATTCATATCCCTGGTTCCCGTTACATAGACCAGTATACCCGCAGTTGAAAAGAGGATGGCCTTTCCCAGAATGTGACTCATGAAGTAAAACATTCCGCCTTCAACACTGTACATGGTGAGCGCAAAAAGCCCAATGACCGAGTAGGATATCTGGCTTATCGTTGAGCAGGCCGCGAATCGCTTCACATCGGTTTGAGCCAGGGTGAGGAGGGAGCCATAGACCATGGTGACGAGCGCTGCGGCCATGATCGGTATACCGAAGACGATGAACTGTGGATCTGTATGGAGCGGTATGATGAGCACCCGCACAATCACATATGCGCCGATATTCGCATACACGGCAAGCAATCCCGCTATGCAGGTGGGGTGCTCGGCGTGCACCCAGGGCATCCAGACATGAAGGGGGAATATCGCCATCTTGGTAAATAACCCGAGCATGATCAGTAACGCAATCCAGAAAACGAAGGGATTCCCTACGAGGAGACCTAACTTCGAGACTTCAAAGGTGCCGATCTGAGTATAAACCAGGAGGGATCCAAATAAGACGAACATACCGCCTACAACGCCCCATAAGAAACACATAAAGGCAACTCTAAAGCGCTCGATATAACCAAGGAAACTCATGATGAAGTAAAGCGGTATAACGAGTAATTCAATGAAGAGATAGATGAGTATGAGATTGGTCGAAAAGCAGATACCCATGAACCCGATCGGAAAGAGGAGGTAGAGCCAGAAGAACCGATTGTAATATAACCGTTCTGCCTGTTCACCTTCTTCGCCATACAGTATCTCCGCTCGATGCTCGACGTAGTGGAGTGAGTAAAATGAAAGCGCGGTGCAGATGATGTTTATGATCAACGCGACCGGTATACTCAATCCATCAGCGAGGAGCGCGAAGGGTACACAGCACCGCAACTGGGGCACCATGGAGATCAAGACCTCGGGAACCCACGTATAGCCCTCGACTAGTCGCTCACCATGATACACGCTGACGGCGGCGATGAAGAGCAGAGCAGTCGTGTAGAGCAGAGCTCCACTCGCTATCAATCCCGCTTTTCTCCCGATTTTGAGCCCGGTCAAATAAATGATGACCGAGGCGAGGGCGGGCACGAGCAAGGTCTGGAGGAGGAGATGAGGAATCATGGCTAGATCACCCCTCCCAGTGCCGGTCCGATCACCGAATGGAGCAGATTTATAATAAAGCGAGGATAGACCGCCAGAATGAAGGATACAACAGCGATGATGAGAAGAGGAATACTCATCGTTAAGGGTGGATCCTTAATCCCGGTATTATGAGCAAGTTCCGGGTTCAATGGGCCAAAGAATATTCTCTTTCCGGCTGTGAAGCTATAGACCGCGGTTAAGAGCACCGCAAAGAGGCTCAGAATGGCTATTAATCGGCCGAGGGGAAATGCGGGTATGCCGAAGGTGAAGACGCCAGTAAAGAGTATCCATTCCGCGGTAAAGCCACTTAAGGGTGGCAGAGCTGAGAGGATCATCGCACCCAAAAACCAGAGCGCGGTGGTGAGTGGCATTTTAGCGACCAGCCCACCCATTTTGGTCATGTCCCTCGTCCCGGTCACATAGACCAGTATCCCTGCGGTTGAAAAGAGGATGGCCTTTCCCATGATGTGGCTGAGGAAGTAAAAGATGCCGCCTTCAATGCCGATAACCGTGAGGGCGCCAAGGCCGAGGACTGAGTAGGAGATCTGGCTTATCGTTGAGCAGGCTGCGAATCGCTTCACATCGGTTTGAGCCAGGGTGAGGAGCGAGCCGTAGACCATAGTGAGCAGCGCAGCGGCCATAATCGGTATGCCAAAGACTTTGATATCATCACGGAGCGGCAAGATGAGCACCCGGACCATCACATAAGCCGCGATATTCGCATACACGGCAAGCAATCCCGCTATGCACGTCGGATGCTCGGCGTGCACCCAGGGCATCCAGACATGGAACGGAAATACTGCCAGCTTGAAGAACAACCCGAGCAGCATGAATAAGATAACCAGGGTAATGACCGGATTGCCCGAAAGGGTGCGTAAGTCCGCGATTTCAAAGCTCCCCATCCGGGTATAGGCGAGGAGGATACCAAACAGGAAGAGCGTTGCGCCTGCAATTCCCCAGAAGAGACACATCAGGGCGACTTTATACCGCTCGATATAATCTGAATACCCAAATTGAGCCATGATGAAATACAGGGGAATGATGGTCAGCAGTTCCATGAAGAAATACATCGCGATCAGGTTGGTCGAGAAGGCGATACCCATGAAACCGGTAGCAAAGAAGGGGAAGAGGAAGAAGAACCTCGTGTAATACATGAGCCATGTCCGTTCATCCACCTCGCCATAGATCGCCTCGATCCGGTGATCAACATAGTGTATTGAGTACAATGCCAGAACCAGGCAGCAGAGATTCATGATCAAGGCAACCGGTATGCTCAGCCCGTCTGCCCACAAATTGAAGTTCACGATCGGGGCAACAGGATACTGCTCAAAGATTATGGCACCCTGATACACGCGACCGCCCACAATACAGAGGAGTGCCGAGGTGTACAGGAGGCTGATAGCTGCAATCCAGCCCGCTTTTCTTCCTAGTTTGTATCTGGTCAGGAAGATAATTAAGGCGGCTACGACTGGCATGACGACGATTTGAAGAAGGATATATGGCATCATTTAGATCACCA
>RXIE01000086.1 GCA_004212135.1 Candidatus Methanophagales archaeon ANME-1-THS
CCATAGTGTTCCTTTAGCACGATATTCCCCTTTCCTTTCTTTCCGTAATCCGAACACGCCTCGTTTGGACAAAAGAATTCGTCTATGTTTGCTTCTCCCATTTCGCCGAGCCCTTAGCATTCCCTATAGAAATAAGGGTTATATATACCTTTCTGCAAAATAGGGACACGACCTATTATTGATAGGATTTATAATTTTCCCCTTTTTATGAGAGGTAACTATTAAGGATGATGTGGCTAGCAAGACTAGGCTTCTTTCATCCGCTTCTGGTTTTTCGGTCAACAGAGGGTAAAAGAGCTGAGCACTAACGAGAGTATAGCCAGATACGCTCGGTAGTGAACTCCTATCTACTCAATTCTTTAAAGATTGCTTCTGCTGTCTTTCTTTCATCCTCCGAAGCATCATGGAAGTGAATTTCCATTCTAAGATACTTAGGCCATTTTCCTTTGTGCTGACGAAACAAAAATACCAACTCTGCTTCTACTGCTTCGATACGATTCAAACTCTTTTCTTCGGTAAAGCTCCATATTAGAATTTCAAATTCACTTAAATCCTTCCACAGATATCCGTAGTAGCCACCCCCTCCTTGTGCAGTTAGGCCGTATCTCAAACGATTTCGGATACTTTGAGACGTAACACCAACATATATAACTTCTGATTTAGATTTGACTACATATAGTTTAGGTATCTTCTTTTTTGTAACAGGTTGTAAAAAGCCCTTTACTTTTTTTCCGTTCATCTCTATGGATTCTATTTTCTTGTCTTTCAAGATGATTCGATACCTTTGATAATTCTTAACTTCCATTCTTCTTTCACCCCCTATCCCTTACCAATGCAAAGATGATATATAAAAGTTAGCTTTTGATCGATTTCTGCCGCCTCTAGTATCAGAGCTATGTTCTCTTGCTCGTATCTGCTGGGAAATATGCCACCATCACACACATTCACGAAGTCAAAATAGCTTAAATACAGTGGTCAACTCACAATGAGATAGCAGTCCAGACAGTAATCACGTTTCGTTGGTGATAAACCGTAGCTCTGTGTCGGTGCATGTTGTAGCATTGGTTCTTCGCTACGGGCTTTCTTCTGTTTGCAACGGTAGCAGGTGAAATATTCGCATGGATCGTAGGGCATAGGAGTTGCTGGTTCTTTTAAAAACCAGGCATTAAGTGTTTCTTTAGTCATTTTGTTTCTTCATCTCCAAATATTAAATGGCTTTGTCAATATATAAGCTTTTCTCTATTGTGAGTGATTTTAACTAAGTTTCAGAGCATAAATAATCATGGACTTTCTATCAACAAACGTTGGCACTATTTCCAGCAAACGGAGGCATTTGATTTGCTATTTGCATATGTGGTCAATAATAGATATTGACAAACACCGAAATAAAAGCACCTTTTTAAACAATTATTGTTCAAAATAACCTTAAATTTATGGTTAAAACAGAAATATAATCGAAAAGCTTTTTATTATGTAGTCACTAACTAAACGTTGTGCAACTGAAAGCGGTAAAGGTGAAGGGGCTGGTGTATTATTCCATCGTCGAGAGCGTGAGAATAAACGGCAAACCACGCCATAGATATGTAAAATACATTGGAAGCAGGGATAAACTGATAGAAAGCCTGTTAAAAGGTGATGAACTGGCAATAAAGGCGGCAAAAGTTCCAGAAGTCCTGGATTATGGAAACGTTGCGGCTCTCTATAAGATTTGTGAAGTCCTTGACCTCAGGCAGATGATAAACCGGCATGTTTTCAAGGGCGGTGGCGTGGATGTTGGCATTCAGGCGATATTTATGGCAATTAACCACTGTGTTGACCCGGTGAGCAAAAACAAGTTCGAATTCTGGTATAAATATACCGTTCTGGAGAAGATAACCGGTATAAAGGCTGAGAAGTTGAACGCCCAGAACCTGTGTACCGCACTTGACTACCTTTATCCTGAGGGGAACGATAAAGCGCTAGACATTGAGAAGGAAGTCGTTGAGAAGCTGAAGGAACTCTTCGGCATCGAGATGGATTGTTTGTATTATGATATCACTTCGACGTACTTCGAGGGGACGAAATGCCTCATCGCGAGGCTGGGGTACAGCAGGGATGGCAAGCCTGATAAATTGCAGATGAATATCGGTCTGGTGGTCACCAAGGAGGAACGGTTTCCAGTATTTCATCTTGTCTTCGAAGGGAACGAAGTGGATATAAAGACCGTTGGACGAGCAATATCCAGTCTAAAAGAGGAGTTCTCCATCTCCGATTGCCTGCTCATCTTTGATAGGGGCATGGTTTCAGAAGACAACATAGGGGAACTGGACGAGAGCGGCTACGATTTCATCTGCGGCTTGAAGAAGAACAGAGCGGTAAAAGCGATGCTGATGGAGGTTGGAGATGCTGAGCTCTTAAAAGAGCAGAATCTCGTCAAAAACACCGAAAAGGTTCTCTATGCGGTTGAGCGAGTCCGCGAGTTATATGGAAAAGAGAGAAAGGTTGTTCTCTGCTATGACACGGAGATAGCGGCGTTCAAGAAGCGCGATAGGGGCGAGAAGATGAAGCGTGCCGAGGAAGAATTGAGCGCATACCGTGCCAAATTAGCCGGGGGAAATTACAGAGAGCTGGAAAAGGTTGTTTCCAAAGTCAAAGCGATATTGAACGGCGTGAGCCCGTATTTTAAACGCACGTACTCCAAAGAGGGTGATAGGATAACATTTGATTTTAAAAGCCGTGATGATAAAATAGCCGATGCTGAGCGACTTGATGGGAAATACGCATTGATGAGCACTCGAACTACGATGAGTGCGAAAGAGCTAATTTCAGCGTACTACGACAAGGATGGAATAGAAAAGGCGTTTTGCTGTAGCAAACAACCGATTGGGCTCAGACCGATACGGCATTGGTTGGATGGAAGGGTTAAAGCCCATATATTTATATGCTATCTCTCCTATCTATTGATGAAAACACTTGAATACCTGCTCAAAAAAGGCGGATTGAAGGTGAACGCCGAGAATTCGCTGAAACAACTGAGTAGAGTGAAGTACGTTGTAGTCACTAATCCGGATGGGGCCATCATAACATCGAAATTGTCCATCCCCTCACGGGAACAAAGGGAAATTATGGATGTGCTGGGGGTGGAGTATATAAAGTCTGAAACTTAGGTAACAACAACGAAAAAAAGCAAAAAGGAGAATAGAGGTATAATCGCAAATTTTATATTTTGCGAAGCCAATAAGTAAAACCACGAACTGTTTTTCTTTCTATATATCCTTCGCTCGCCAAACTAAGTAAAATATCAAGTACCCAATCCTCTAGTTCTGGGGGAAAATCCAACTCTGCTATTATTTCGCCTGTTTTATATGCCTTGTCTTTATTCTCCTCAAAGAATGCCTTCACTATATCCTTATCCGTTCCCTTTTCATAATCTTCTCTACTAATCGGCATATCATTTCACCTACATAGAAGAAGGGGTTCTACCCTATAAAAAACCCACTCTCTCTATGAGTTCCCTATACTTGCCTCGTGCATCAAAAAACACAGGGATTTTGCAAAGCAAAACTTTGCAGCCAAATTTTTCTCCTTCTATGATTGCCATGATTCGGTCAAGCTTCGCCAAACTATTGAAGCTATGAGCTGGTGCGGTGGCGGCGATCAACCGCTTTAAAGGGTAGCGAAAAAGGTGGAGGACCAAAGAAGAAGAAGATAAATTTCAATACCGTGAAGAAGCAACTTGATGCAGGCATCCCTCTTTTTGCTTTTTCTGATGAAAGTTCAGCTTTGAGGATATATGGGAAGGAAAATCTTTACCTTTTAACCATGGTTAAATGTTAGTATTCCTCTTCCATTTCCCCCGCCCCAGGACCTCCTGGAGGCGTTGGTGGTTTCTTCTCCGCAGATGCTGCAATGACATCGTCTATCCGGAGAATCATTGTCGCGGATTCCGTGCCCGAACTTATTGCCTGGGTCTTCACTCTGAGTGGCTCGATGACACCTGCCTTGAGCATGTCTGTCGGCTCTCCCTTGAATACATCCAACCCAGCACTCTTGTTCCCTTTTTCATGAGCCGAGCGAAGTGCCACGAGCATATCGATGGGGTCCAAGCCCGCATTCTCGGCAAGCGACCGTGGAATAACCTCGATAGCATCTGCAAAAGCCTGTATCGCCAGTTGTTCCCTGCCTCCGACACTTGCGGCATAATCCCGCAGCTTGAGCGCCAGTTCTATCTCCGTTGCTCCTCCTCCCGGTACATACTTGCCATCCTCCATAGCAACACCCGTGACGCGTAGTGCGTCATTCATCCCTCGTTCCAGCTCGTCCACCACATGCTCCGTTCCGCCTCTGAGCAGTATGGAGATCGCTTTCGGATTCTTGCAATCCTCGACGAAGATCATCTCCTCACCGCCGATCTTCCGTTCCTCCACGAGCCCTGCATAGCCGAGATCCTCAGGCCTGACCTCTTCCAAGCTCGTCAATATCTTCCCGCCAGTTGCACCTGCCAGCTTCTTCATATCGCTCTCTTTTATTCTCCTCACGGCGACGATCCCCTTCTTCGCGAGGTAATGCTGTGCCAGGTCATCGATCCCTTTCTGGCAGAAGAGCACATTGGCACCACTCGTTGCTACTTTATCTACCATCTCCTTCAGCATCCGCTCCTCTTCTTTCAGGAATGATTTGAGTTGTTCTGGTGCGGTAATCTCTATTTTTGCATCCACTTCGGTCTTCTCGATCTCCAAAGCCGCATTGATCAGCGCTATCTTTACATTCTTCACGGTCTTCGGCATGCCGGGATGCACGCGCTCCTTGTCGATGACCATGCCTTTGATCAGCTTTGTATCCTCGGTACTCCCGCCCATTTTCTTCTCTAGCTTTATGTGGTCCATATCCACCTTCTTTACGCCCTTTTCCGCTATCGTTTTCATCGCTTCTACTGCGAGGTCGCTCAGCAGCTCTTTTGCAATCCCTGCACCTTTTCCGGTGAGCGAGGTCATTGCAATCTTCTTGAGGGTCGCTTTATCATCGGGCTTGACCTCGAATGCGATCTCCTTTAAAAACTCATGTGCTTTTTCTGCCGCTAATCTATACCCGGTGGCGATTAACGTCGGATGTACTCCCTGTTCCAGAAGATCCTCCGCGTGCTTTAGTAACTCCCCTGCTATCACGACTGCGGTCGTTGTACCATCTCCAACCTCTTCATCCTGCGTCTTCGCTATTTCGACCATCATCTTAGCCGCTGGGTGCTCTATATCCATCGTTTTCAATATCGTGGCTCCGTCGTTTGTTATGACTACATCGCCCATCGAATCCACCAACATCTTGTCCATTCCCTTCGGTCCAAGCGTAGTCCTCACAGCATTTGCAACAGTCTTCGCTGCCAGAATGTTCCTGCTCTGCGCATCCTTTCCTCTTGTTCGCTCGCTCCCTTCTCGTA
>RXIE01000015.1 GCA_004212135.1 Candidatus Methanophagales archaeon ANME-1-THS
CAGTCGAGCGATGAGGATCGGGTTTTTCGTCGCGGAATATCCGCCGCGGACCGTCAGCGGTGTGGGACTGTACGCAGCGAGTATCTGTCAGGCGCTGAAGAATCGAGGGCATGTGGTCTCGGTCTTTACGATGAACGATGGAACCTTGAAGGTGCGAGAGACCGTACAGGGGGTTGATGTGAATAGACCACTGCTGGTCAATGGAAGCATCATACTGCCCCAGTTGCTCACCAGGGATGACCTGCCCATCTCAGGCACGGGCATTAAATTCTTCAACGATGTGCTCATCTATAACATCCTCAGCGCAACGAAATTCGTCAACCAGTTTATGAAAAAGGAGGGATTAACATTTGATATGATCGCCGCACACGACTGGCTCACGGGTATAGCCGGGATAATGGTAAAGCAAGAGACCGGTTTACCATTTGTCTTTCATCTCCATTCAAACGAAGGGGTTCGTTCACCGCTGGGGCACGGCTCACGGGTTATTCGGCATATCGAGAAAACAGCGGCTCAGGTCGCTGATCGGGTGATCACCGTCTGTTATCCCAGATCCGAGTATCTCGTGATGCGTGGCTTTGATCCCACCAAGATGACCGTCTGCTGGAACGCCATCGATTTAGCCCGATATGATCCACGTCGTGTCAAGCCTGAAACGATCAGGGCGTTGAGGAGCAGATACGGGATCAAAACCGATGAGAAAATGCTGCTCTTCGTCGGTGGGCTGGCTCAGATCGGAGGTGTTGTGAACCTGGTGAAAGCGATGCAATTAGTGACCCGTGCGCACCCGGAGGCGAAACTGGTTATTCTCGGCATAGGCGAGTTCGAGCCGGAGATCTCCAATTTGATTACGGATCTGGACCTGGGAGATAAGATCACGACGAGGTTTGAGGTGGTGACCGAAGAAGAACGGATAATCCATTATGGGGCGTGTGATGCAGTTATCTGCTCCACGCTCAATGAACCGTGTAGCATCATCTCATTAGAGGCGATGGCGATGAAGAAACCGGTTATACTCGGTTGTAAGGGCATTTGTTGCTCCTGTGACCAGATCGTCGCTTCTGGAGATAAGCAGACCGGCGTGCTTATCGACGGCAGCAATTGTGCAGACCTGGCATGGGAGATCTGTAACTTGCTTAAAGATATAAGAAAAGCGCGAGAAATGGGCAAAAGAGGCAGAAAACGCGTCGAACGGTATCTCTCCGGAGATACAATCGCAGATTATACCATTGCGGTCTATGAGGATGTGATCCACGAGGTGCGAACGAAGCAAAGAGCACAACCTCTTCGGTCAGTTTGATTACGACCACGACGAAAAAGAGAAGGAGATCCTCTTGTATATGCATAACGCGCTGCATTATCTGTGCCAAATTTGCTAGAAATTTATACATAATGTTCAAAAATAATGTCATAAATTCGAAAGTTATTTGTCAAAAGCACGAAAATTTTTAAGATCAAGCTCGCAATGTGATTGACGGTAGTGACCGCACGGAGATTACCAGGAAGAGGAGATGGTGAGCCGCGTGCAGGAGAACTGACCAGCATTATACTGAACCTCAAGGACTGAAATGAGAATCGGATTTTTTGTCTGGGAATATCCGCCTCGGATTGTCGGTGGCTTAGGTACCTATGCAGAGAATATCTGCCCCGCTCTGATCAGCAAGGGGCATGATGTCTCCGTGTTTACCATGAATGATGGGTCATTAAAGACACGTGAGACGTTAAAAGGCGTCGATGTGAACAGGCCGATGCTCGTTGACGGAGGGAGTATACTTCCGCTCTGCATGACCGAGGACCTGAGAAGATGGGGCACAGGCATCAAATTCTTCAATGATGTACTCCTCTACAACATCCTCAGTGCAACGAAATTTGTGAACCAGCTCATCAAAAAAGAAGGATATAAGTTTGATATCATCTGCGTACACGACTGGCTGAGTGCGATGGCGGGGATCATGGCGAAGCGAGAGACGGGTCTGCCCTTCGTCTTCCATCTCCATTCGACTGAGTGGGGTCGTGCACTCAATGGCGGCTCGGAGACGATCATGCAATTTGAGAAGAACGCAGCTGAGATCGCTGATCGGATCATGACCGTGAGTTATCCGATGCAGGAAGACCTCATCAAGCATGGTATCAGCTCCGAAAAAATCCATGTCTGCTGGAATGGCATACCGGTGGAACGATATGATCCCCACAAGCTCTCTGACCAGGCTATTTCGGGCTTGAGGAGCAGCTACGGGATCAAGCCGGACGAGAAGATGATCCTCTTTGTCGGTCGATTGACCGCGGTCAAGGGTATTGTGAATCTGGTAAAGGCAATGCCCCTGGTCATCAGCAGGTATCCTGATGCGAAACTCGTGATACTCGGCAAAGGTGAGCTGGAGCGAACGATCACTGATCTCATACACGTCTTTAAAATTGGCGATCACGTGAAGACAAAGTTTGAATTTGTCTCCGAGGGTGAACGGATACTGCATTACGGCGCCTGTGATCTCTTCGTTGCTCCTTCGGTCTATGAGCCGTTTGGGATTATCGCATTAGAGGCGATGGCGATGGAGAAGCCCCTTGTGGTCGGTGCACGAGGCATCAGTGGGTTCCGGGATTTTGTGATCCCTTCCGGACCCGAGCAAACCGGCATTCACGTGGATGGCAACAACTCCGCGGATATCGCATGGGGCATCAATTCGCTCCTCGAAGATCTGGATGCGGCTAAGGAGATGGGTAAACGGGGTAGGAAACGAGTCGAGCAGTATTTCACCTGGGATAAAATCGCCGCTCATACCATCGAGGTCTATGAAGAGGTGATCAGCGAGGTAAACGGGGGCAAGCATACGCAAATCTTTTCTCACCCTCCGTCTCGTCCTTCTCTGTCTCCGATCGGCTCAGTATGATGGTCGAGTTCTTTTGAACGGTAAACGAAGTTCCTTGCCAGGTCGATACCGATAGCTACCCAGCCATAAATCCCCGGCGAAGCTGGAGATTGACTGCTGTTTTCTTAAAAAGGTGATATGCCTGAACTTTCTCAGGATCTCATCTAACCTCTTTCTGTGTTCCTCCACAGAAATCAGCTTCTCGGCTTCTTCGATACCTTCAGCCTCATGATACAGCTGCTCTAAGCGCTCAAATATACCCATGAGTTCATCGTCATCCACATAATAACTCACCAGCTCACACAGTTCATTGTGCACCTCTTTCAATCGTTGCTTGTAGCTCAGCAGATGGTTGCCCGCTAAACATACTTCGCTCTCGCTTAAAGCTCGTTCGAGTCTATCCAGTGTCCATCCACTGGCTAAAAGACGAACCTCAGGATAAAATCGCTTCACATACTCCGGCTTCAGGGTCAGTATGTTTCGGATGCTCACAATACCCACGAGCACACCGTTTTCAACCACCGGCAACCGTTTGATACGCTTGTTCGCCGCGAGTGCACTTGCTTCATCGACCGAGGCGTCAGGTTCGATGGTGATTAGAGGGTAAGACATGATCTCTTTCGCCTTGAGCTCGTCAGCCCGTTTGTTCTTCAAGAGGACCTTCAACGCAATGTCGCGCTCGGTAATAATCCCCGTAGGTTTACCGGCCGAGGTGATGACCACACTGCCAATGCCCATCTCGGCCATATCCTTCACGACCTCAGAAACGAGCGCTTCTTCATCTTCGCTGATGATTGGACGGCTCATGATATCACGAACCTTCATCTCACCCTTTTCCAGCTCTTTTTTGGGATGCATCGCTGTTACCTCACTTTTTGTCCGGGGGGTACCGGGGATGCGATCTGATCTGTTCGAGCACACGCGGGAAGTCGGCAAAGACCGCGCCTAAATCGAGCGTGCCGATCAGGTCGACAACGCCTAACGCGGCTATCACCTCACCTTTGCGGTTTCGAATCGGGGTAACAATGACCGGGATACGCGCATATCGACCGATAAGCGGCGTTGTCCGAATGACCCGGTTCTCTTCGAGCGCGCGTTCTAATATCGGACCGGTGTACTCATAATCAATGACCTCGCCCTGTTCTACCCGAACACCCTTCTTATTCTTGCTTCGCATGGTCACGGGTATCACGAGGAGGTCATTCAGTGCGAGTGCAATCGGTGCGAGTTCTTCTGCCGTGGAGTCTTTACTCAGTACGATCTCTTCTCCCAATTTTGTTCACCCGCTCTTTCTTACGAGTATACAATCCCCGCACCGGGCTTATATGATTTTGGGTTTTTCTCCTGATTTAAGCCCTTCGAGCACACGAGGATAATGGGCAAATACCGCGCCCAAATCCACCGTACCGATCACATCGACAATGCCTAAGGCCGCTATTACCTCACCCTTTTTGTTCCTGATCGGAGCAACAACGACCGGTGTCCCTGCATATCGGCCACTGAGGGGCATTGTCCGAATCATCCGATTCTCCTCCATCGCTCGCTCTAATATCGGACCGGTATAATCAAAATCGATCACCTCTCCCTTCTCCACGCAGACCCCCCTTTTATTCTTGCTCCGCATGGTCACGGGTATCACGAGCAACTCGCCCACTGCGAGTGCGATCGGTGCGAGTTCTTCTGCGGATGCATCTTCAGTTATTACAATACCCTCTCTCATTGTGCTTTACTGCTGCAGTACCCTCGTTTTGGTTAAAACGCACTCAGCTCTTCGTACCGCGCGATGATGATCCTCTTGAAGTTGCCCGGTGCTGCTCGTATCTTATCCGCAGTTTCTTTATCGCCCAGATATTCTATCCATGATGCGACCCAGTCCGCTTCGTTCTCCGTGAACGTATCAATTCGGTCCTTCAACTCTGCCAGGTTGCTTATCGCGATACACTCGGTGCCTCTGAAGAGATAATACGGATTCTTTCCAGCAGGCCTGAACAAGCAGCGAGCAATCTCCGCTTTCGTCTGTTCCTCTGGCTCCACTTCGTCCGCCCATTTCCTCCTTATCGAGTCCCATTTCCTTTTCTTTTTTTGCGCCATGAACCTTCACCTTCTCATCCTTCACCTTTAGTACGTGTTGTATCTTACATCTGTAGCCAGACTATAAAATTTTATAGGACGAGCCGAGGGATCGCCAGTACCTTACCATCTCCTCGTAGACACCCATCGTCATCCGTGCGATATTGTCCCATGAGAGCTCCTCTGCCGTTCTTCTCCCATTCGAGCCCATCCACCTCGCTTTTCCAAAATCGCTCAATATGTTCTTAATCCCCAGGCGATCGAATTGGGATTGTC
>RXIE01000016.1 GCA_004212135.1 Candidatus Methanophagales archaeon ANME-1-THS
CACTCCGCGAAAAGGTGGACCAGAGGGAGATGGCTGGCCATTTGGGCGCAGCGTCTTCAGCTCTGAAATCTCCGCATGTATTGATGGCGTGGACGGTGTGGATTGCGTCCATGACCTCATTCTGAGAGGTGAACCATATCCATTTGACGGTGAGAAGATAGCTATTCCCAAAAAAGGTTTGGTTTGGTCAGGAAGACATTTTATTCGGATCTCAGGTCCTGAAGAAGAGTGCAGAGTGAGGGGTCGGGGCTCATGAAAGCGACCGAATTTACCTGTCTCGTGATCACCACGAGACGGGGATGGGAAGAGGGCGCGAGGCAAAATCTCGACGTTTCTGATGAGGGTATTATGCTGAAAAGGGATCCTTCGTATAGCCTTGAGCGGAAAGTCGGGGGTTCGACCGCGTGGCTTGAAGCGACGGATATCGTCGTGGACACCTGTGGCGTGCTTTATATCCTGGATGCCCAAGAAGACTGCATCCTCACCTATGACCCACGGAATAATCGGATGGAGCGATTGAGATATGGAGGAGTGGGAGGAAGTCTTCCTGGTCAGTTCAAAGAACCCCGGGGGATCGCGCTCAGCACTGATACACTCTACATTGCGGATACGGGAAATAACCGGATTCAAGCTTTCGCACGGATCAACCTGCAACTACGCTGGATCGTTACAACGACTGATGCTGGGGGGCATGCAATCCCCGCTGGGGTGGGCGGCAACTTCAATCCGGTTGATATCGCGGTGGGGAGGAGTGATAAGAGAGAGACGATGTATGCCCTCGATGGCGTGAACCATCGCGTCCTGAAATTCGATGCCGGAGGGAGATTCAAGGGGACGTGTGCGGAGACCGAGCTCGAAGAATCGGTACAGATCGCGCTTGATACAGCGGGTTTCCTCTATGTACTGGATAAGAAGAGAAGAAAGATCTTGAAATTTAGCCCTGAGGGCAAAGATGAGCTGGTACAGCCCGAGTTCAATTTAGAAGAGCTCAATATAGAGCCTTCTGGGCTTGCCATCGATTTTGACGGGAACGTTTACGTCGGCGACACGAGAGAGCTGAAAGGAAAGGAAGAAGAACGGTTTATCCATACCTTTGCTCATTCGGGGAATTACGCCGGGCCACTACTGGGGTATCAGGGATCCTGCGCGGGCATAGCCAGGGATACGTGCGGCAACTTTTATGTTATTACCGGGAAGAGAGATGAGATCGGTTTTCTAAGGTTCATTCGGGAACGGTACGCGATCAAAGAGTCGGGCACGTTTATCACGCACGCATTTGATAGCACTGAACCAGGTTGCCGGTGGCACAAGATGGCTTTAAATGCTGAAATCCCGGATAAAACTCACCTTAATGTGTATTATCATAGTGCAGATGAGAAGAAGGCCTTGGAGGAGCTTCAAGAAGCTGAGTGGTCACCCCTTCTCCCATTTTATAGCTCCTCTATGACCCTGCATGAGGCGCTCATTCAAGGCCCACCGGGGCGATATCTCTGGCTTAAACTGGAGTTAATCTCCTCAGATGAATACCAGACGCCGAAAGTAAGGAGCATAAAGTTGTTTTTCCCCCGGATTTCGTACCTCAGGTATTTGCCTGCGGCATATCAGGAAGACGAGGCAAGCAAAGACTTCCTGGAACGATTTCTTTCGCTCTTCGAGAGCTTCTTGGATGATAAAGAGAATGAGATCACGCACCTTGCACGGTACGTTGATGTTGAAGCGACTCCCGCGGAGTTCCTCGCATGGCTTGGCACCTGGGTTGGCGCGGTTTTTGATGAGAGCTGGTCAGCCGAGAAGCGGAGGCGGTTCCTCCAGCAGGCGGCCGCGTTGTACAAGAAGCGAGGCACAAGGGCTGGTCTCGAAGAGATCATTGAGATTTATACCGGTTATAAGCCGATGATCGTTGAAAATGCCCAGCTCTATCGACAGAATACCGCGACCCGAACCAGCTGTGGGGTGAATAAAGAACTAAAATCTTCGCTCGAACACCTTTTTGGAGCACCCACACCCCATCGGTTCTGTGTCCTGCTGCACCCGCCGCAGGTGAGAACTGAGGCTCAGTTGAAGACGATAAAGAGCATTATAGAGACTGAGAAACCGGCACATACCGCTGCAGGTGTGGTGGTTCTGCAACCGTGGTTCTATTTACACCTGCACACGTATCTGGGCATTAACACCTATTTATCCCAGCCGGTCATGCGGCTCGGCATAACCTCGGTTATCAGTCGAGACACGGTACTAACCGATGGAGAAGAGGCAGGGCAACTCGAACGACGCTCCAGGACAGGTATAGACACGAAACTCACCTGAAGGGATGTTATTCGATAGCTATATATCACGATCTTCCTTGTAAGAAAGAGGAGGAAGAGAAAAGGAGGGTGAAGATGAGCGGAAATGAAGCAGGGGAAGGTGGACGAGTTACGCAATTAGAACGAAACAAATATTTCTATGGGAAGTTGATGACCGTACGGGATTTTGAGACCGAGCAGCGCTACTTCAATGAGAAACGGCATCTGCTTAACCGGCTTATACATGGAGTTGGAATCGTCTGTGGGTTGGAGGTAACAGCCCCAAAGATAGAAGGTGGCATATTAAAGCTCAAACTTTCTCCAGGTCTCGCACTTGACTGCTGTGGGCATGAGATTATCGTGGGAGATGAATTTCATGAGAAAGAATTGGACGTGCGTGGAAGAGTTAGCGAGGGTCTAAACTATGTTTATCTTAAATACAAGGAATGCGAGAAGGAATCAGTCCCTGTTCTGGCTAATGCGTCGAGCTGTGAGGAGGCATGCTGTTATAATCGGGTGGAAGAGATCTTCGAGCTCGTACTGGATGAACCATCGGTTACAGGAGCGGGTGAATCCACACTAAAATCAGCACTGGAGTACTATGAAGAGCACCTGCGGGTATGCCCCGGCTGTGACTGTGAAGATGCCAAAGTGCTGCTCGCAGTGATTGATAAGAGCGGTGAGGCATTAACAATCAATGGAGCAAAAACGAACGACTATCGGGCGCTCGTGTACAATAATCCGATGTTGTATGAACTCCTGAGCAGCCATTTACTCGATTTTAACAACCCCCATCACGTTACCGCTCAACAGACAGAGGCGTTGCAGAGTATCGAAGGCTTATCCAATCCCGGTGGAAACATTGACCTGGTCGAAGATAATGCGATCACCATTACAACGAAGACGCAACCCGGTGCTGATCCCGAGATAATCATCGGCGAGACTCATTCGGAGAAGAAGAATAATCCTCATAAAGTGACTGCTCTCCAGGTCGGGGCACTGGTGAGTATAGACGGCGTGAGCAATCCCGGCGGAGATGTCGATCTGGTCGAAGGTGATCATATCACCATTACGCCGGATACCGTCAATAAATCCATCACGATCGGCTCGACTGCCGGTGTTGAACCTGCTACTTCGGTCTCCAGTGTCCAGACCTCGAAGAACGTGGGTGGCTCTGAAAAATATGCGCGGGAAGACCATGTTCATAACCTGGCAAATAATATAGTAGCGTTTCAAAACTTGACGAAAGCGTTCCAGCTTCAGCTCGAAACGGTCTTTCAATATCTACGTGAGCGTGCTCTTAAATGCACCGTGGTTAACTTTAAAGAAGTCGGAAAGCGGTTTGACAACAAAGCAGCCGTTGAGCTTTCATCCTTCGCTAAGAAGGCGGTGGATGAACGGGTCTACGAAGACGAGAAAAGCTTTGGGAAAGTAATAAGAGAGGGACTCGAACTGGAGAAAGCGATTGCTAAAGAACTCAAGGAGTTAGCCACCAAGGAAAGCTTCGATGATTTTACTGCATCACTGAAAGAGCTCGAAAAAGCACTCAACGCGAAAGAGCCGCTCAGAGTTGCACCTGCACAGGATGAGGTCTGCTTCTATGCCTTGCTCCTGGAGCGTAGAGAACGTATCGGAAAAGTAGACTTCTCCCCGGTTATCGATGCTAAAGTTTCAGAAAAATTTACTCCGGAGGTGGTGAGCAGCATGGACCGTGAAACTAAAAGTGAACTCACGACAACGAAGGCTGCGGTGATCCTTAACGAGGTGTATCGAAATCCGGACATAAAAATCGAGGAGCTCGCCGAGCGGGCAGGTATGGATGTTAAGTCGGTAGAGTCAACAGTACTGATCCTGGCGAGGGGGAATATACTTTCGGGGACTGATACAAAAGGGTATCGGTTAACCCTCTAGGGGGCACAAAGAGAAGAGCATCTGGGTCAGCCAGCCAGATACGTAAATGATAACGCGATTCTAATGGTGCATAAGCTATCTGCTATCGTAGTTGGTAGTAGCGGGCATGAAAGATGCTCTCGTGCAGACCGATCCAGAGGGCAGTATAATGACGGGATATTATGAAACGAACCTCCAGCATATCCAGGATGCGTTAAAGCGAATTGACTTACTGATACAGTTACGGATTCTGGAGATAAGAGCAGAACACGCGGATGTAAATGAGTTCAGCGGGCTGTATATATCTGAAGAGGAGATAGATGCGCTCCTGTCTACTACCTATCCCGCTCGTAATGATGACCCGCGTACCCAGGCTATAAGAAGACGCATTGCTGAGCTCGAAACAGAGATCAAGGAAAAGAGGGAAGAAAGCGTGAGAAGAGGCACTTCCCTTAAAATACCGCGATTGGCGATGATCTTCGGTCTGACACCCTTCGAAGAAGACGTGCTCGTAGTTGGTATGGCGCCCGAACTGGATACGAAGTACGAACGATTATATGCGTATCTCCACAACGATGCGACCAGAAAACGACCCACGGTCGACTTAGTTCTGCAGGTACTCTGCAGCTCTGATGAGGAGAAGCTCCATGCGCGGCAGTATTTTAACCCTGCTGCACCCTTGCTCAAGCACCACCTCATCCAATTAAGAGAAGAGCCCGAAGCAGCACAGAAAACGTTAGTATCAAAGTTTATCGAGGTGGATGACCGGATCATCAACTACCTTCTCGATGTAAATCACCTGGATCCAACAATAGCACCGTTTACTGAACTGATACTGCCGCAGACAGGCCTGGGAGAGATCCTATTGCCAGAAGCGGTGAAGAAGCGGATACAGAAGCTCAGCTCATGGTACCCGGAACGAAGGGT
>RXIE01000008.1 GCA_004212135.1 Candidatus Methanophagales archaeon ANME-1-THS
AGGTGTTGGTTATGCCCGCCTGCGTGGATAGAATAATTTTGAGATCAGGGAAGGTATCTTTAAGGAGGCGTGTAAACGAGATGTGCTGAATGAGTATACCGTCTATTCCTCGGGCATAGGCGTCCGCTACGGTGTTAAAGAACTCATGAAGTTCATGATTTTTTATCAGAATATTGAATGCGCTGTACACCCTCACGCCGTTAGTGTGGGCATACTCGACCGCCTCGTGCAGCTCCTTCAGGGTGAAATTCTCGGCACGCCTGCGTGCGTTGAACTTACCCACGCCGAGATAAATGGCATCCGCGCCATGTTCAACCGCTGATCTGAGCGACTGAGGACCTCCAACGGGTGACAGAATTTCCACTTTGTGGGGCATGAGGGTACTTAAACTACGGTCTCACCTGCATATTGTAGATATCCCGGTACCTAAATTTGTTCTCCTGCATCATATGCTTTTTAGGGTGTAGACTGCGTATCTTATGCGTATATGAAGCGACCAAAACGAGTCTTCTTTTCATGCTCGATGCGAGGCGGATACGGAAGAGTCGCACAGAAGGAATTACGGAAGATTCCGGATATCATAGAAGCATTGGGGATGGAGGTGATCAGCAGGCATCAAACCAGCGAAAATTTCGTGGAGATCGAATCGCAACTCACGGATACGCAGATTCACGATCGGGATTACCGATGGCTGCAAGAGGCGGACCTTGTGATAGCGGAAATAACCAATCCGAGCCTCGGTGTTGGCGCGGAAATCGCCGATGCGGTCAATCTCGGCATCCCGGTCTTGTGTGTGCATAAACGTGCATACGAAGCGGTGATCTCAGCGTACATTCGCGGCAAACCGGGCGTGGTCTGCAGAGCGTATAATGATCATGAGGAGTTGAAGGGGGTTATTCGGGCGTTTGTGCAATAAGGGGCCAGACCCCCCTTATCAACCCTCCCGGCCCCCTGACCTTTTTGGATCAAAACTCTCTTAAAGGTTTGATAATCGAAAAAGTGAATGATCTTTTGGGAAAAGGTGCACCCGATTCAATTCATCTTTCGTACATATATGGTGGATATATGAAATAATAATGATGCATCGTTTGTCTCTACAACATAAATACGTGGTAGCTTCGGTAGTTCATTCACAAAAAATAGGCACTATCTCCTGCTTCTCCACATCCACCAGCCCCTTATCCGTTATCTTCAGTTTTGGTACCACGGGTAAGGCGAGGAAGGACAGGGTGATAAAGGGCGCCGGGAGTTCACAGCCCATCGCGGCTATTTGCTCTTCCAACGCTCTCTGTTTCTCTGCCACCTCATTCAGTCCTTTATCGCTCATCAGTCCTGCGATCGGCAATGCTAACTCATTCATCACTTTTTCTTCAGAACAGAGCACGATGCCACCACCTATCGCTTTTAATCGGTTGCACGCGAACGCCATATCGGCTTCGGTGGTGCCGATGACCACGATATTATGCGAATCGTGCGCGATCGAGGAAGCGACCGCGCCGTGTTTCAAGCCAAATCCTTTGACAAACCCCACGCCGATGTTACCCGAGTAATGATGCCGTTCGACGACTGCGATCTTGAGGATATCACGAGCAGTGTCTATACCATTGAGTTCCTCAATAATCTCCTCGGTCAGCAGTTCACCTGCTCTGAGCCCGATGATTCGTGCTCGTTTTGTGCCTTTCAGCGGTATCGCAAAATCCTCGGGTTGTATTCGTGTGATCCTCACACTTGACCCGAACTGAGGATAGGTATGCTCAGGCGTATACGCAGTGCGGTGAGCCCAATCAGTAGCTCCATTCACGAGTACAGAATTAACGTCAAATCTCTCCAGGTTGCGTAAGAGCACGATATCCGCGCACTTACCGGGCGAAATGCTTCCTATCCAATGGTCAAGCTTGAACCATTGTGCGGGATTAATCGTGCAGAGCTGCACCGCTTGTACCGGATCTAAGCCCTCCTCGACGGCTCGCCTCACCACGTGGTCGAGATACCCCTCCTCCTTTAAGTCGCGCAGTGATCGGTCGCCGTCTGTAACGAGCATGCAATTCCTCGTATCGACCGAGTTCAGCAACGGAGCGATCGCGTGCAGGTTCTGTGCCGCCGAACCCTCCCGTACCATCACGCGCATGCCCAGTCTGAGCTTCTCTCGCGCTTCTCCATACGAGGCATTTTCATGATCCGAGCCCACGCCACTCAAGACATACGCGTTGAGCGCTTTCCCGCTGAGTAACGGAGCATGTCCATCGATCGTGGTTTTAAACGCCTTCGCAACCTCGATCTTCTTCCATATCTCGTCCTCTTTCGTTATCACACCAGGATAATTCATCACCTCGGAGAGGCCGATAACGCCCTCCATCGTGAGCAGTTCCCTGAGCTCTTTATGCCCTATGCTCGCACCTGAGGTCTCAAGTCCACGTGATGGCTCGGTGGAAGGAACGCAGGAAGGAGCCATGCAGCATACTTTCAGTGGTGTGGTTCTCGCCTCAGCTAATATCGCTTTTATTCCCTCGAGACCGAGGACATTGGCGATCTCATGGGGGTCTTCTACCACCGCAGTCGTCCCCCGGGGCACAACCGCCTTTGCAAACTCGCGCACCGAGAGCATGCTCATCTCTATATGCGTATGCCCGTCGATCAATCCCGGAACGGCATACTCATCGGTTGCATCTATCTCTTTCCGCCCGTTATAGTTCCCTAATCCGACGATCAAGCCACGAGCGATCGCAATATCCGTTTCGTAGATCTCGCCACTGCACACGTTCACGAGATCTGCATTTTTCAGCACGATCTCCGCTTTTTCGGTGCCCAGTGCGATATCAATTACGTCTTTTGTGCTCATGGTTTGATAACTCAACCCACGTTTGCCGCGTTTCTGAGTTCGATTCAAAGAAATCCGATGATACCCTTGATAATGAAAAGGAGACCCAAAACGATGACAAAGAGCGCTAAGACGAGCATTATCAGTTCGTATCGCCTGCCCACAAAGAAATTCTTGCCCCGCGAGAAGGAGAACGAGATGAAGGAATACCAGGCTAAATCAGAAAGGAAATGCCCCGCACTCACTAACACGATGCCGGTCAGCGCCAGCCACTCAAAGCCCTGTAAGAGGAGCGGATAGCCGATCGTCCCCCACCAGGGTATGAATGAGGGATTAAACGCAGTGAAGAGCACACCACCACCAATCGAGCTGTTCAATGCATACTTCGCATCTCGCATGCGCAGATGCTGGCCGATTCCGTCATGGTTTGCGTGTGATTTTACCCTCCCTGCCTCTTTAATTACCAAAACTGACATTAAAGCGAGCGCAATACCGCCGATTACATAGATCAGGGATTTGAACTCGAGGAAGTAACTGGTCAATCCCAGTCCCAGAACGAGTGCGGTGATGAGTACGAATTCAACGGAGATATGTCCAAGTACCGTAAGCGGCCCGGCCAATGCTCCTTTCTTTAACGTATCGGATACGACGTACGCGAGCATGGGTCCGGGTATCAATGCACCGCTCAGCCCGGTAAGAAATCCTATTCCTACGAGCGATGCTCCAATGATAACTGGAGAAGTGATGGGTTCCATTGATGCTCGCCTCAAACTTGCAAACCTAGTTACTTATTTATTACTCTCGTATTATTAAATAGTGTGGAGACAAGAAGACGGGGCTCGTAGCTCAGTGGAAGAGTGCCTCCTTCGCGAGGAGGAAGCCACGGGTTCAAATCCCGTCGAGTCCATGGAGAGGATGGGGACAGAGATAGGTGATGTGAATGCATATGATGCCACAGATGGGTTATGATAGGGCAATAACCGTTTTTAGCCCTGATGGAAGGTTGTTTCAGGTCGAGTACGCACGAGAAGCGGTAAAAAGAGGAACTACCGCTGTGGGAATAAAAGCGCGTAATGGCGTTGCACTGCTGGTGGACAAGAGGTTAACCTCCCGGCTCCTGGAGGGTGGCTCTGTCGAAAAGATTTTCCAAATAGACGATCATATCGGTGCCGCAACGTCGGGACTGGTCGCAGATGCACGGATACTCATCGATCGGGGCAGGATCGAGGCACAGATTAACAAGATTGTATATGACGAGCCGATCGATGTGGAGACCTTGGCGAAGAAGATCTGTGATTTTAAGCAAGCATATACACAACTCGGTGGCTTGAGACCTTTTGGCACGGCATTGCTAATTGCCGGCGTTTATAATGGTAGAAATTATCTCTTCGAGACAGATCCGAGTGGTGCACTCCTCGAATATAAAGCAACGGCCATCGGCTCCGGGAGGAGCGTGGTAATTGAGCTGCTTGAGCAGCAGTATAAAGAGGATATCCAACTCGAGGATGCCGTTGTGCTCGGTCTGGATGCGTTGTACAAAGTGACAGAGGGGAAGCTCGACATCACGACGGTGGATGCAGGTCTTGCGGAATCGGAGAAGAAGTGGTTCAGGATATTAAAGGCTGAAGAGCTGGAGCCGTACATAAAGAAGGTAAAAGAGAAGGCGGAGAGCGAAAGCGAAGGATAAGATACGGAAATGGTAAGCTTGGACAAGGCAGTCGTCGCGCGGTATAAGCATGGTAAACGGACTTTTGAAATCCTCGTTGATCCCGATGAGGCATATCTTATCCGAAGTGGCGCTCAACAGGATATAGAAGCGGCATTAGCAGTGGATGAGATCTTTGAAGATGCCTCAAAGGGTGAAAAAGCAACGGAAGAGGATTTGATGGCCGTCTTCTCCACCACGGATGTCGGAGAGATCGCCAGGGAGATACTCAAAGCGGGCGAATTGCAGCTTACCGCAGAGCAGAGGAAGAAGAAAGTTGAAGAGAAGAAGAAGATGGTCGTCGATCGGATTGCGCGCATCTCTATAAACCCGCAGACCAATGCGCCTCACCCACCGACCAGAATAGAGATTGCGATGCATGAGGCTAAGGTGCACATTGATCCGTTTAAGAGTGTGGACGAGCTGGTAACCGAGACGGTGAAGGCACTGCGCGCGATCATT
>RXIE01000009.1 GCA_004212135.1 Candidatus Methanophagales archaeon ANME-1-THS
GCGGTCGGAGGAGGGTAAAGAGGAGTACAAAAAGCGTAAAGAGACAGTTGAGTGGCCTTTCGGTAATATCAAGCATAATCTAAAGTTCCGGGAGTTTCTGACGAGGGGGATAGAAAGTGTGAAAATAGAGCATAATCTGGTATGCACGGCTCATAATCTGAAGGTACTGTGGGCTAAGATGGCAGGAAAAGTGGTTGTCCTGGGTAAGATTGGGGGTTTAATTGCCAATTTGGCATCTAAGGCATGGGGTTTCTTTGCTTTTCATCCAACATTAGATTGAGAGGTCTGCTGTTGGGATTGATTTGCGGGACAGCCTCTTAACTCCGAATTATTTTAGGGAACATAGATAATCCCAGTGCTTCATCAAAGTCCATCACCTGCTTGGGAACCTCGGTGATCATACCTCGCCCATCCATCTCCAAATGATTGATAGGTCTGCTGTTGGGATTGATTTGCGGGACAGCCTCTTAACTCCGAATTATTTTAGGGAACATAGATAATCCCAGTGCTTCATCAAAGTCCATCACCTGCTTGGGAACCTCGGTGATCATACCTCGCCCATCCATCTCCAAATGGTAGACCTTGCTGTAATTGTAGAGCAGATCGATCGGAGTGATCTTATGATTGAGTTTCGCTTTCTTTAAGAGCTGCTCCAGTTTACAGTGGATATAGAGTGAAAGAAACGCGATGAATACGTGTCCAAAGACGCTTTCATCGTCTTGCAGGTAGAGTTTGTCCGCATTAAGCACTGTCTTGTACGTATCAAACATCTTCTCAACCACTTCTCGTTTCTTGTAGAGCCGGTAAATCTCCTGCTTCTCTCTATCCATATCTGAGATGATCAGGATCTTCCCCGCCCTCTTCATCCCCTCATCAAATTTTTCCTTATCGATCGTGCCTTCATCTTGTTTCCGGTACAGGGTCTTCTGTTCTTCCAGCCTGAGATCCTGATCCTCAAAGAGGTAGAGGTAAAAATCGTTGTATCTCCGTTTTCCACACTTAATCAAGCGATCGTGGTAGGAGAAGTATTCGTTGAGGTGGATACGCGTATCGTAATAATGGCTATTCCTCTTTGCCGGGAGCACGTAGGAGGTCTTCTTCCCCGCCAGGAACTCTAGGGTACCTTCAGAGAAGAAACCCCGGTCAAGGATGAGGATCTTACCTCCGGCATCGAGCTCATTGATCGTGTGATAGAGGGTTTTTATATCCTTCACACTGCCAGGAATCGAGCGAATCATGGTTGGCACCCCCGTGTCAGCGCTGCACAGGAGCGCGAGGTCGATCTGGGGTACCTGTATCTCATCCTTATATTGTAGGTTGGATCTCCTTCATCATCTCGTGGAGCAGCATCGAACTTCCATATTCGGTGATAGTGCGTGGAGCTGCACCAGGTGCTTTATTTTGCCCCTTTGGAATAAATCCCTTCTCTTTGTCAAGTTTTCCGAGGTATTTGGATACTTTGCGCCCTTTTTTAATCTCCCTATCATAACGATTCGTGGTGTGATAGACATAGCAATTTGACCCCTGCATCTTAATCTCGAGACACTTCTTACCCGCGCGCCGTTGAGCTTCCAACCACTTTCTCGCCCATTCTTCCATGCCCCGTATATAGGGAACATAAGGAATAAAAAGCTTTCGGGGATCATCATGCGTTAAATGCTGCGATCAGACTTTATAAAGCGGGTAGAGCTTATATGTCCCCTATGACTCGGCGGAGTTAAGGTGCAAAGATGCTGCAGCGAAGATGCTCCAGACGGGCTATCGCCCGTTTCGGAAGCTGAGAGACGACCTTGGTGCCACCTTCGGCATCGCGCCATCGCATCAGGCGATCCAGAACTGGCTGAGCGTAACCGAAGAGAAGCGGATTCAAGGCGCTTCCTCCCAGTACTCCGGGTATTATTGCTACGATGAGCAGCATATCGAGCTGGCGACCCGGAAGCGGTATCGGTTGACCCTCTTCGATACGATCCTGAATGTCCCGGTCGCGGAAGAGATAGCCGGGGATTGCGGCTATCAGACGGTTTACGCATTCTTAAAAGGTTCCTTGCACGGCAGACCACTCGTAGCGATCACGATGGACCACAAACGGGAGTACAAGGCGATACTCGATGAGCTGGGAGCTGCGCACCAGTTGTGCATCTTCCATCTCTTCAAGATGATTGGAGACAAGGTCTACGCAGCTCTTCAATCAAATCAGGTTCTGCCTCTATTTCACGGCAATCAAGAACGTATTCCGGACGAGTGATCCGCAAGTCGCGCAAGAACGATTAGAGCAGCTCCTGGATGAGTATGACAATATCCCTCGTGGTTTACGGGGCTTCATCACGGGCAAGATACTGCCCGACTTTGAGCGGCTGACACTCTTCATGCGAGACGGGTTGGTCTCGAAGACGACCAATCCGCTCGAAAATTACTACCGACAGACCGATCCTGAGAGCACGAAAAAGAGATACAAGACGAGTCGCGGCATACTCTCCTGTCTCGCACAGAAAATGGCATACTGGTCAGTGAAATTCGGGAGGCTTCCTCAACCCCCAACAAGTTGACAGCCGCGCTATCTTTATAAATTTAAAATGCGGAATATGGGTTCTATAAATTTCTTGCTCTTTGTCGAGTAGAGCTCATAGCCCACCTTCCATAGGAGTACTGACTCCGGGATGACTATGAGCCCCCTCACAGAACCGGACGTGAGGTTTTCCCTCATCCGGCTCTTCAGAAGCACATCCTCTACGTTTGGATAGGGCATAGAAATGATATATCTTCGGCTTCGGCAGCGGGTTATGTGTGAGGAAACGATTGAACTGCCCCCAGTTATAGCTCTTCTTCTGGCTTCTCCGGTTTATCCACGTAAAGGCGAGCCTAATCGTATGGTGGTAATAACTCTGTAATCCTCTCATATTGCCGCTTATACCGTAGTACCGGTAATGTCCAGCCAGCTTTTGCACGAGCAATGGCCACCACGCCTCCAGTTTTACGCGGTTTCGAATGCCTTTTAGCCACTGATTCATGATCTTCATCTTCTGCCTGAACTTCGTACTCGATGTCTTCCGTCCTACTTTAAAATTGCCGTTTCTATCTTTATCGCAGTAGAGCGTAAACCCAAGGAAGTCAAAGGTTGCACACTTCTTACCCTGTTTCCTTGCTTGCTGACAGGCAGAGCGGCCAAATGCAATGATTCTGCTCTTCTCCTCTGAGATCTTCAGCCCAAATTTGGCCAGCCTTTCCCATAATGCCTTACCGAATGCCTCAGCATCGTTCCTGTACTGGAAACAGACCACAAAATCATCCGCGTAGCGGACAAGCTGCGCAAAACCATTCACCTGCTTCTTCACCTCCTGCTCGAACCAGAGGTCAAGGACATAGTGGAGGTAGATATTCGCAAGCACCGGACTCAGTATCCCGCCCTGTGGCGTACCTCTGTCCGTCTCCTTATAGGTGCCGTCCTCCATTACTCCTGATCTTAGGAAGCGGGCGATGATCCGCAGCAGACTCGGGTCTGCTATTCGCTGGCTTAGGCATTCCATCAGGCGGTCATGATCCACCGTATCGAAGAACTTCTCAATGTCCATGTCCACCACGTAGTTAACCGGCTGGGTCATGATGGTTGTATCCACCCCATCCAGCGCATCGTGACAGCTGCGATTAGGTCGAAATCCATACGAGACGTCGCAGAAATCCGCTTCATAGATCGCCCCAAGGATTTTCTTGATCGCCAACTGGACTATCTTGTCCTCGATAGCGGGGATTCCCAGTGGTCTTCGCTCTCCATTCGATTTCGGGATATACACACGCTTGACTGGCTGTGGTCGGTACTGCTTTGCCTTCAATCTCGCTACCAGATCGCTGATATTCTCATTCAGCTTCGCTTCATATTCTCGTACTGTTACCCCATCAATGCCAGGAGCTTTGTTCCTCTTGAGCTCCCGGAAACATGCCGTGAGAAAATCCGCCGTGAGTAAATGCGCTAGCGACGTAAATTTACACGTTGGATCCTCCCTGGCACGCAGAGTTATGGACCGCAGTTTTGGTGACACCCCGTGCCCATCTCTGGGTATGGTGGGTGGTTCCCCGTCGGTCCATCGCGCTCCTGCCAGCTCCTTCCCTCTGCAGGCATTACCCTAGCTTCTCCGGTACTATGGGCTGGTCCGACTCCCAGAGTGCCATCTGTACTAGCTCACCGTTTATAGGCTTGGTGGGACATACTCCTTTGAGGAGAGCACGCCGGGCCTCCCGAGTTACCATACTATCCCTTTGATACCGTGCCACGGTCTCAGACCCCGTCGGGCTCGCATCGCCTCGCCATGTCCCAGAGCCCCCTGTTCTGTTCCAAAACTGGTGATTCGGACTAACGACGATGAGAGTGCTGCCTTCCGCCATCAAAACAGCGCCGGCCGCCGAGACACTAAACATTTCGAGGCTCGATCCCTTCACTTTCGTTGCAGCCCAGTATCCCATTCCCCTGGCTTCACCACAGTCCGTTACCAGACCGGGTGCAAGGTTCAGTTCTGAGGTGGTGGCTAACCGTTCCTCGGGTCGGACTTTCACCGCACTGGATAGCATGGTCTTTCTCGGCGCACGTTGAATATCTTCTTCGTTAAGTTCTGGGAGTAGTGCCTTTCTCGGGATCGCTGCTAATCCTCGCAGGGACATTTTAAAAGGCAAGCAAAAGAGCCTAGGGTGAGTATTCTGATCCTGAGCGAGGACAGGTATAATCACATCGCAACACCTACACCAATACGATCTTTCCTGCGGCTGCGTCTTTCAGCAGTGCGTAGTCGCCCGCATCTGCGTTCACTCCGTTGCCGTTCAGGTCGTAGCGCGCATCAGGTGTGATGAGCCCGACGGACGCCTCCCGCATCAGTTCCAGGTCATTATCATCAGCAGCGATGCCGTTATTATTGAGTTCGCCTTTTAGCGAGAGTGCACGATTTACTGTTACAGTCTCACCTGCGGTGACGGTTACAGAACTCGAATGGAGA
>RXIE01000167.1 GCA_004212135.1 Candidatus Methanophagales archaeon ANME-1-THS
CCTCCTGACCGTTCAACTGCTCTTCTCAGCGTTTGGGGCGTGGAAAACGCGGCAATATCCAGGTCCTGCGTGAGCACCTCGCACCTGACCCGGTCCACTTCCGCAGTTCGTAGCGCATCCCTAACCATCCCCTCCGCTTTCCTTCCGGTCGCTACTACTATCTTCATCTGCAAAACACTCTAAAAACGGATCTTCCAGTTTCTCCTTTATCGTTTGATACACTATGAAGGTTTCAGTCCGCTCGACCGCCCCAAACGATTGTATCGCCTTCAGGAATTCAGTCATCTCGTCCTTCTCATGAAAAAGAACCTCCAGGAAGAGATCAAACCGCCCGAAGAGGAGCTGGATCCTGCGTACATTGTGGTTATTCGTCAGGAAATCTATCAGCTCGCTTCGCAATCTCCCCTCTGGTTTCGCGATAATCAAGACATACGCCTGAAAAGAGAAGCCGAGCTTATCTGCATCTAACGACAACGAACAGCGCTTCACTATCCCCGCCTCCGTGAGCTTTTTTACCCGTTCAAAGGCCACCTGACGGCTTATCCCGCAGCTTCTCCCGAGTTCTGAATACGAGAGCCGACCATCCTCGAGCAGCGCGCGGAGGATGCATTTGTCCTTTTTCTTCAACTTTATTCCCAGCATTTGTAAAAATTAATTTCCGAAATTTTTATAAATAGTTATCCTTTTTTAATCCCTTTGGCTTGTGGAGAATAAGTGGCAGGGAAGGAAGCGAGGAACGCTGAGAGATGATAGAAGAGAATAGAAGAGCGGAACGGCTCAAGGTGAGGATAGGGGACCGGAATTATCAGAAACTCATACGAATTGATAATCCTGAGCTCCATCAGTTTATTGCTCGGTATGTCGAGCTCTGTAATCCGGATAGGGTCTTCATCTGTGCGGATTCGCAAGAAGAGATCCAGTACATCCGGGAAGAGGCGATACGAACGGGTGAGGAAATAAAACTTGCGATAGAGGGACACACGGCTCATTTTGATGGGTATCATGACCAGGCGAGGGATAAGGAGCATACAAAATTCCTGCTGCCCGAAGGCGTGGATTTAGGCTCGGATATCAATGCGATGGAGCGGATGGGGGGGCTCAAAGAGATTCATACGATTTTGAAAGATAGCATGGCGGGTCACCAGTTATATGTACGATTCTATTGTTTGGGGCCCGTCAAATCCGATTTCTCGTTACTTGCGGTTCAATTAACCGATTCGAGCTACGTAGCCCACTCGGAAGACCTCTTGTATAGGCCGGGGTATGAGGAATTCGTACGAGTGGGTAACTCCGCACGGTTCTTAAAGTTCGTGCATTCCGCGGGAGCGCTGGATAGCCGGAAGACCTCCATACAGATCGATAAACGGCGCGTGTATATCGACCTTGAGGATGAGGTGGTGTATAGTGTGAATACGCAATACGGTGGTAATAGCATCGGGCTGAAGAAGTTAGCCATGCGTCCCGCGATTAACCGTGCATCGCGAGAAGGCTGGCTCACTGAGCATATGTTTATCATGGGCGTGCATGGTCCGCAGGGGAGGATAACCTATTTTGCCGGTGCCTATCCGTCACTCTGCGGGAAGACCTCCACCTCCATGCTCCCCGGAGAGCGTATAGTTGGGGATGATATCGCGTACCTGAGGAAGAAAGACGAGGTGATACGTGCCGTTAACCCCGAGAAAGGAATATTTGGGATCATACAGGGCGTGAACTCCAGAGATGACCCCATTTTATGGCGGGTATTGAATAGCCCGGGCGAGGTGATATTTTCGAACGTGCTGGTTACCGAAGAAAAAGGGGTCTACTGGATTGGCAAGGATGGAGATGTGCCTCGAAGAGGGTTCAATCATGCAGGAAGATGGGAGCTCGGAATGAGAGATGCAAAAGGGAATGAGATATCACCCTCGCATCCCAATGCCCGGTTTACCGTGGATATGAAGGGATTAGAGAATCTGGACTCCGAGCTCGATAATCCGGATGGGGTTGTGATACAGGGCATTATTTATGGTGGGCGGGATTCTGACACCAAAGTGCCGGTCGAAGAATCCTTCGATTGGGTGCATGGGGTGATCACGATGGGCGCTGCCCTGGAGTCTGAAACGACCGCAGCAACACTGGGAAAAGAGGGTGTGCGATCGATTAACCCGATGTCAAACCTGGATTTCCTTTCGATACCCATCGGGAGATATATCGAGAACCATTTAAGGTTCGGCACTGGCTTAAAAAACCCGGCTCGGATCTTCTCCGTGAATTACTTCCTGAGAGACTCGGCTGGTAAGTTCTTGAACGGTAAGAATGACAAAGCGGTGTGGCTTAAATGGATGGAACGGCGCGCACATAACGAACTGAAAGCAATAAAAACGCCCACGGGGCTCATACCGAGATATGAAGACCTCAAGGCACTCTTCGGGGCTGTGCTCACGAAAGGATATGCTGAAGAGGATTACATAAAGCAATTCACAGTGCGGATTAAGGAGAATTTAGCTAAGATTGAGCGAGTGAAGAGGTTCTACACGACGAAAGTCGCGGATACACCCCCGGTACTCTTCAGCACCCTGGAGGCGCAGAAACAGAGGCTCATAGAGCTGCAGGCGAAGTATGGAGACCTGGTATCGCCTTTCAAACTCGGCTAAATGCAGTCATTCAACCACGCGGTATGAAGAGCGCGTCAAAACCGCTTGAAGGCGAGTGGCTCTAATTTTACTCGGGGCCATGGCAGGCTTTGCAGATCAACACAGGAGAGCAGTTACGGTTGCACATGAGCGTGTATGCCCGCCGAAAGGTTTTTTAAGCGTGAGATAAATTAGGTAGCAAAAATGGCAGAGATAAGCATAATCGGATCGGGGTGGGTAGGGACTGCGATCGGGCTGGGACTCGCTCAACTGGGTAATACGGTCATCTTCTACGATGTGGTCGAGAAAAAAGGCCTGCCCAATTTCTCAAGGGATATAAACTATGCGATTACAAACTCGGACGTCTCGTTCATCTGTGTTCCCACACCAACCAATGCAGAGGGCAGTATTGACCTGAGCTACATACAAGACGCCGCGAAAAATGTGGGCAGAGCATTAGCAGATAAAGAGCGGTATCACGTGATCGTGGTAAAGAGTACGGTCGTTCCGGGAACCACCGAGGAAGTAGTGACTCCCATCGTGGAGCGGTCTTCAGGGAAACGTGTGAGACGGGGAGAAATAGGCATGTGTATGAATCCCGAGTTCCTAACCGAGATCTCCGGGTCGTGGAGCACCGAAGAGGGTATGAAAAAGGATTTCTTCAGTGAGGATCGGATTGTCATTGGTGCATACGACAGTAAAGCGGGTGATGCACTGGAGGCGCTTTACAAGCCACTCAATAAGCCCATTTTCAGAACGGATTTGAAGACCGCGGAGATGATAAAATACGCGTCCAATTGCATGCTGGCGACCAAGATCTCTTATTGGAATGAGATTTTTCTTATCTGCGATGCCCTCGGCATTGCGTCTCAGGTGGTCGCGGATATCGTCGCCCGTGACCCTCGCATCGGGAGGTATGGAACCATTCATGGCAAGGCCTTTGGAGGAAAATGTCTACCGAAAGATTTGAAAGCCTTTATTGCCTTCGCCCGGAGCCATGCTCAGGAAGCAAAGGTCCTGAAAGCGGTCGATGAACTGAATGAACTGATGAAAGAGAAGTATGGCGTGAGAGAATGATACGAAAAGCGGTCATCCCCGCAGCAGGGTTGGGGACAAGATTTTTACCCGCAACGAAAGCGCAGCCCAAGGAGATGCTTCCTGTGGTGGATAAGCCGGTTATACAGTACGTGGTGGAAGAGGCCGTCGCCTCAGGAATAAGGGACATTCTTATCATAACGGGCAAAGGGAAGCGGGCTATAGAAGACCATTTCGGGAAAAGTGAGAGGGAAAATCAGTTCTTAGATGAGCTCGACGAACTGATGCGCGGTGTGAATCTTTTTTATACCCGGCAGAGAGAGCCCCGCGGGCTGGGCGATGCGGTTTACCACGCCAAGAGTTTCGTCGGGGGGGATGCGTTTGCGCTCCTCTTAGGGGATACCATTACAATCCCCGGATGCACAGCGGAACTCGTCAAGATCTACGAGGAATTCAAGACCTCGATTATCGCCGTTGAGGAGGTGCCGCGGGAGAAGATAAGCAGCTACGGGATCATCAAGGGAAAGGAGATCGAGGGCGATATACACCTCGTGGGGGATTTGGTGGAGAAGCCCAGAGCGGAAGATGCACCCTCGAATTTAGGGATCTTAGGTCGGTATATCTTGACCCCTGCGATATTTGAGGCGATAGAGAGAACCGCACCTGGGCAAGGAGATGAGATCCAGCTTACCGATGCATTGCGACTGGTAAAAGAGAAGATATACGCCGCGGTTTATCGTGGCCGGAGATATGACATCGGGAACAAGCTCGATTGGATAAAATCGAATATCGAACTTTCGTTAGCAGATGAACGGTTTGGAGAGGAGATAAAAAAGTTTATTTCGAGCATCCGCTAAGGTGAGCCGATGATGAACCGGAACGAAGTTGGAGTGATACTGAGAAATCTTGGAGAGCTACGCACCCGTATCGAAGGTAAGAGCATTCTCGTTACCGGTGGGGCGGGTTTCTTAGGCTCGTGGATCTGCGAGGTGCTAGTGGAACTGGGTGCACGGGTAATCTGTTTGGATAATCTGGTTAGTGGATTGAAAACCAATGTCGCGCCTCTGATGGAGAAAGCAAACTTCACGTTCATTGAGCATGACATAACACGGCCAATTTTCTTCGACGAGCCACTGGACCTCATCATGCATCTCGCGAGCAGGGCATCTCCTTTCGAATTTGAAAAATACCCGATTCAGATCCTCAAGGCGAACACACTGGGCATCTGGATCGCTCTGGGCATAGCGAAGCAGCATCATGCACGATTCCTTTATACCTCCACGTCCGAGGTTTATGGCGCGGCCACTGAGATTCCTACGCCCGAAGAGTACCGGGGCAATGTGAATCCGATAGGGCAGAGAAGTTGTTATGACGAGGCAAAACGATGCGGTGAATCGTTTGTCATCGCGTATAAAATGGAGCATAATCTGGATGTCCGGATCGCACGGATTTTCAATACCTACGGACCGAGAATGCGGCCGGAAGGGGTTTATGGACGGGTCATTCCACGCTTCATTGACCAGGCATTACGCAATAACCCCCTTACTATCTTTGGAGATGGGACACAAACGAGGAGCTTTTGTTATGTCACTGACCAGATTGAGGGGTTGCTCAAGCTTGCGTTTATCGATGAAGGAAGTGGACTGGTGGTAAATATAGGCACTGATGAGGAGATTACCATCTTAGAACTGGCGAAGATAATAAAGGAGCTGACACAATCCGAATCCGAGCTGGCGTTTCAGCCCTTGCCTCAGGATGATCCTCCTCGAAGACGACCGGATCTAAGAAAAGCAAAGGAGGTGTTAGGTTGGGAGCCAAAAATTGGCCTGCGAGAGGGGTTAGGCCGGACGATCAGGTATTTCCAGGAGATGAAAGAATGCTAAAAATAGCCACCATACACCCATTATATAAGGGAAGAAGGCCTTGTTTGTAACCGAACCACGGATGAGATGAAAGAAGTCTGTATCTTAATACCCACGTTAAACGAAGAGGCTACGATAGGCGGAATTATACAAGAATTTAAGCATAACGGCTTTGAGCATATCCTCGTCATCGATGGCAACAGTACCGATGCAACGCGCGAGATCGCAACGCAGGAAGGTGCGAGGGTGGAAGTGCAGCGTGGGAAGGGTAAAGGCACGGCGGTCCGACAGGGATTTGAGGTTATAGAAGAGGAGATCATTGTTATTATTGATGGAGACGGGACCTACCTCCCTTCCGAGGTGAAGAGCTTGCTGGAGCCGATCCTTAAAGATGAAGCGGACCATGTGATTGGTAACCGGTTCGGTTTCGGGGGTGCATTTTCTCGATCCCATCGAGTTGGGAACTGGATCCTGAACAAAGTTTTTGGGCTCGGCTACGGGGTGAAGCTGAATGACATATTATCAGGATACCGGGCTCTCACAAAGGATTCGCTGAAGAAGATGAATCTCAGAAAAGAAGGGTTTGAGATCGAGACGGAGATGGTGGTCGAGTCCGTGAAACGGGGTATCCGGATAAAGGAGGTCCCGATACGGTATGAAAAGAGAAGAGGGGCTTCAAAACTCAATTTTATCCGAGATGGACTACGGATATTGTACACACTTTATGTACTTGCACGGATGTACAATCCGATGTTCTACTTCGGGATCATTGGCACGCTCTTTATCGCCATTGGGATCTTTTCGGGCTTTTATGTGGTACTCGAATGGTATAGAGGCATAACGCATGTTCTGCTCACCGTCTTTACGTCATTAATGATCATCTCGGGGATTCAATTTCTCATGTTCGGTCAATTAGGGGATTTACTCGTGAGCTTGCAAAAGGACATGATCGAGGTATTCAGAGAACTGGGCAGGAAGAAGTAAGTGGACGTATTCCATCTGTTTCACGAGCGAGGAGGAAAAAAGATACTAACTCGTTCCTATCTCCACCGATTTACTTTCACGAGAGACGGGTGTGGATAACAGATCGATATTTAAGCGTTTCACCAGTTCTTTATATCGATCCCGGATGGTGATCTCCGTGGTACCAACGACTTTTGCGATTTCCTTCTCGGTTATTTTCTCGCCACTCAAGATAGCTGCAATATAGATCGCCGCCGCTGCCGTGCCAATCGGCCCCCAGCCCTTTGCCACGCCAGTTCCCTTATCATCCTTTAATATCTCGGTTGCTTTTTCCCGTATCTCCTCACTCAGCCCGAGCTTGGAACAGAACCGGGGAATGTACCGTGCAGGGTTCGCTGGCGCAAGCTTGATCTCCAATTTCCTTAACAGAAAGATGTACGACCTCCGTATCTTTTTTAGCGGACTCCTTGAGACCTCCGCAATCTCCTTGAGTGTTCGTGGTACTTCATACTGCCTGCACGTGATGTAGAGCATCGCGGAGACCAATTCCTCGATACTTCGGCCCTTAATTAAATTGTGCTTCATCGCCTTTCGGTACAAGACGGAGGTCTCCTCCTTGATGTTATTGGGTAGTTTGAGGGCACATGCCATCCGATCGATCTCGACGAGGGCGAGCGCAAGCGTTTTATCACTGGAGTCGATACTAATACCCCGTAATCGTTTCGTTCGAGCGGGTAAGCCAGGCATCGGTGTGCCCAAGCCCTTATCATGTATCCTATAGCTCATTGGAGGTCCGGTTCTAATCCGTTTAGCTGCTTGATCCTCATCATATGAGCGCCATTCAGGACCGAGGTCAACGATATTCTCAGCTAAGACCACGCCACAACCCGCGCAGTACAGTTCTGCACGCTTAGAATCAGTTACGATATTTTTAGAGCCACACTCTGGACATTTCCGAATTCGTTCCTCCATGTATCTCACTCCTAAAAAGAAAGAAGACACCCAAATCAGTCGCAAAGATCATAATAACAATTCAAAATCTTTTCCTCATCCTCCGGTTTAATTAATCATCCTCTTGATGGTCGCACGTTTTACATAGTTATTAATACGAATGGTAGTCATAGTATAAATAGATATAGGAAATTAATTTGGTGTAGTAAAAATACCGGAAGCGTTAAAACTGACAGAAGACAGGATGAGCAGGGGTGAATCCTTGCCATGGGCGGGGATGCTGAGGTCATGGCTCTGCATACAGGGGGTTATTCTTCTCTTCCGCTCGCTCTCGAGTATCTGGAGAACGTAAAAGTCTGCGTTATGGGCACGGGAAGATTCATGCCGCTTTTGAACGCCTATACGTTCAAAGAGCTTCGGGTGATAGAGAAGAAGTTCGAGCCAGAAGATATAACCCGGAGGTTAAAGGGTGTGGATGTCGTGCTCGGGGGCTACGGGCCGGGAGAGCAAAAAGAAGTGGCGATCGCAGCTTCTGAACTGGGCGTTCCGTTTATTACCTATCCCCTTATAACCACAATTTTGCCAGATGGGATATCGTTTGAGGAGGTCGGATTTCCTGGTAGCGCCACGTCAAGGGGAGATACAATTGCTGAGATCCTCATCCGCACCGTGCAGGTAATCGAGCTGATCAAACTATTTACCGGGATCGGAGAGCTAGTATTCCCACCAGAGGCACTTGAACTCGTTATTGACCCGACCACTCGCGACTTCGACGTGAGAAAAATAAGGGTAACGGTGAGATGATGCTCGTGCTTTAGAGGAGATCGACGGTTATAACCCTTCCATTTATCACATCCTCTTCGTGGATCCGCAGTTCTTGCTCTGCATCCCAGAATAGTGTTTCATTCTCGAAATGCCCCACCCGCAGGGTGTAGGGCGATACAATGATGTCAAAATTCGTGCCCCCCACTAGCGGCCCTTCGGTTGAATACGGCACGATTAACGTGTACGAGTCCTGAGCCGTCGTGCGCGCTGCATACGTAAATGCGCGCCCCTGATTGGTAGTTATGGTCGTTGATACTTCGATTACAGACCCCTGAGGCGCTCTTCCTTCTATGCTCGCACCCGCAACATATTCAAAGACTTTAACGAAACTGACGGGCTGGAGGTAGGGTGGTGTCCATGCTTTTAGGTTCGGCTGCCCGGTTCTGACGCCATACTGGTAAACGTTGAGCATTCCCTCCTCCTCGGTGACGAGGAACACATTTTGATTTACCTCATCCTGGATTGTCCACCGGCCTTCTCTTACCCGCATAACAGTACGTTCCTCAGAGAGGGGAACAGTGGCGTTAAAGCCGCTCGTGAATAGATCAGGTACCACGCCCCGGTTCAAATCATCTTCCATCCCCAATCCTGCACTTACACTGAACAGGTGTCCATGGAGAATCTCTGCTTGAGCCGCGGTAGTATTATAATCGCCGGAAAAACTGCGCCAGTACATATACCCGGTATTCTCATCGATAATAAGCACGGGAAGGATAAACGTAGGGGACTCATGCACCAGGCGGTAGTGAGCTAAAGCGGTTATCTGCTCACCATCTACATTCGCACTCGCACCATCAAACATATGTAAGCGCGCCTCAATCGTCCGATAATAATAGGAGAGGGTGTTGTATCGGGAGTCACCAGCCCATACAGTCATCGCGGCATATTTGTTGTAGAGTGAGTTCCAGATATCCGCCATCATAAAATCACTGATGACATACCGCACGCCGAGCGTATCAGCCACCTCGTTCGCCTCGGGTTCATTGTCAACAATAAAGAAGACACAAGCGCCCGGATTACCACTCCCTATCGGGCCACCAATACCCGCCTGGAACGGATTTGCATTGGGTATCCGATGCGCTATCCACGTGATGATATGCCCATAATCCCACCAGCTCATGACGCCGTACGCGGACGGTGGATAGGCATAGTCTCTCCTCCCTGTGGTCTCGTTTAAAGGTGGCTCTTCATAAAATCCATAATAATCCACACCAGGCTCTGGCGTATTGTTCCGCATCCATCGCAAGGCTTCATACCACTCCTCCTCCGCGCCAATACCGCGCTCTGCGGTCTGTATAGCAAATGCTGCGCTCAGTGGCAGGTTCGCTGTGGACGGGAACGGCTTGGCGATCGCATTCAACGGAAACGGATAGAAGACGAGAACCATGATGAAGAGAACCGCAAGCGTTTTTCTCAGCACCTTCTCGCCCTCAGCTCTCCTTTCGTTCGCAGCATACCGCCTGAGCCAGATAAAGAAAATCGCCACGATACCTGCCAATGGTGCTAGGGATTCAATACCTACGAGGACAAGTCCTGTGACGAAGAGGATCATAACAGCTAAGGCGAATATGAGAAGGGGTAAATCAAAGGCCGCCTCACTTCGTTTTGGTTTCCCGCCTTTCTTCCCGGAACGGACATCACCCATTGATCCTTTCTTCGCCAGTTTTCCCTCTCTGCCAGTTAAAAAGTCAAATGCCTTCGTGAAAAACAACCCTGATAGTATGGCAGCATTGATCGCATAATAATACGCGAACCGGTTCTGTCCAATGCCCTCTATCCCGAAGATCCCCAAGCCTCCAACAGTAACAAACATGACAATGCTCCAGAGCAATACGAGAAACTCTTCAGGCCTGGTTTTCGCCACGAGATCCAGTGCAAGGATTGCCATTGCGAAGAGCGCGACGAAGAACGGGGTTGTAAACCAAATCCACACCGTGCCTGAATCCATTGGATGGACCTCGGCGATCGTCAATGTGGTTCCACCCGGTGTTAGCACACCAAAAAGTCCCCAGACGATTGTGGGGAAAAAGATGAGCGCCAGCATGAAAACCCCCGCCATAGTAAAAACCGGCAATAAGAACTCGTATTTGGAGAGCGCGTCCAGCGGAGATCCTTCCTGTAATGAGCCGATATCCAGCTTCTTTAATCCTGTTCCTGCCTTCAAGGCTGGATTTTCGTCCAGGAAACGTTTCAGTTTCTCGAGATTCTGTTTCTCCTCATCATCCGCCTGGTGCTTGGTCTTTATATGTTCGATGATCCCCGCGCCTTTTGATTTCTTACCACAGATTGGACAGATATACTCCCCAGTTCCCGCTTTCTGCTGTTTCGCATCCGCTTTTACTAGTTTCTCACTTGCCACGCCAGATTTAAAACCCCATTTACTGATAAGGTAACGAGAGAGCAGAGGAAGAGCAAACGTGATGACGCCCACACCCAATGGGGCGATATTCTGTATATTATAATAGGGATACGAGGGCCCATAGAAGGGAAGCAGCATTAACAAAGGAATTAAAAATACTGGTGTCAGGGTAATGCTGAGATACTCATGTGGCTCACCTCGTAGTCCATTTATGACGTATTGGAGCACGCCGAAGACGAGAAAGATGAGCACGAAAAAAACCCCCCCTACCCAGCTCAGCAGGTAAAATCCGAGTGCCATACCTGCCAAAAGGGTATAAAGGAGATAAGAATCCGGCTTTTTCCAGAAATGAAATAGAGCAATCGCCAGGATGAACAGAATAAAAGAGAAGAAGACCCACCATTCCCAGGATATCACCTGAAAAAGGAGGAGGGTAGCGCCGATATAGCACAGGATAGGAAGGTTCTTGCTTCGTACCCATTCTCCGGACGCTTTTCTAACCCATTCCAGAAAAGCGTCATCAAAAAACTGCTCCTTTGCACGCTTGAGCGCTAATACGAGAAACATCACTGCGAGGGTGCTAAACAGCACTTCACCAACATGATGGTCGGTGAAGCCGATGATCGAACGAGAGAGGAACTGCCCGGGAAGCGTGGCAACCACCAGTGCGGCTACAACGCCGGCATATTTGTTCATCAGCTCTCGTCCAATGATATACACCGGGAAGACAACCAGTGATCCGAGAACTGCGGGATAATATGCGCCGATCGTCTCCATTAATGCCTTCGTTGGCGAACCGAGCCCGATGATCCAGGTGGCAAATATGATGAGCTGGTCATATAAGGGCGCAAAATGGAGGTAGGTGCCGTAAGGGAAGTAGGTATATGCATCAAAGAAGAGTCTACGGGGAAAATGCTCGCCAAATAAGGCGTTCTCAACCAGTCGCATATGGAAGACCGCATCGTCCGATGCAAATCGAACGGTATCCTTAAAGACGGTATCATACGGCAAAACTGTTCGTATGATAAGAGCAACACCAAAGATCACGAAGAGGATATTGAAAATCGGTAAGCGTCTTATGAGTAGTTGCAGTTGTGCGTCTCGACGAATGCCGAAATGCTGCTCGTTTGCAATAAGAAGAGGAAGAACGCTTAAACCCACGATGAGGTACGAGAGCATGGATATCCAGTTGTATCCGATACCGAAGTAAGGGCTAAAGGCAATGATGAGCGGAGAGAGAAGGATGAGCGCTTCAAGTAAAATGAGCGCAGCGTAAAAAGCCCATTTCTTTCGCAGCCATATCCCAAGTGCGATGGGAAGAGCAGCAAGAGTAACAAGGTCTAACCTTGTCTGCAGGCCTACTCTCTGCGGACCCTGGAGAAGCGAAATGAGGGACACACCACCTAAAAAAACGAGGAGAATAATCGCTAACTCTATACTTAGCGGCGGTACGGTTGTTCCCTTTTCATTCGCTCGCTGCATCTGTTCTATCACTATAACATATCTCCCACATAAAAGTGCTTATGCCCAAGTAAGAGCTTTCATCTCTTATGCGCTTCACCTACCAGTTCGCCAATGTTTGTGTAGCCATGCGCTTTAAGATAGCTCTGTAATTCCTTTTTCAACCTCGAAAAGAGCTCGAACCCTTCACTCACCAGTGCGCTTCCCACCTGGAATAAGCATGCACCGTTCTTCGCATAGTCAATGAGGTCCTGAACGGAGAATATGCCACCAACGCCGATGATCGGTATATTCAACTCCTCATAAAGATCGAATACAATCCTCTTGCCACCTGCGGTCAGATCCTTGCCAGACTTACCACCGTAACCCGTCGGATTGCCTAACAACGGAATATCGAGCGTAGTTTCGGTAGGTCGCGCGAGCACGGTATTAATCGCGGTAAGAGCAGCCGCGCCCGCCCGCTGCGCAACCAATGCTAATCCAACCGGTGCACCGATATTCGGCGAGATCTTCACCGCGATTGGTTTGGGATGCACCTCCTCCCGTATCGCCTTGATGATACTACTCAGCAGTCGAGGGTCATTTTCTACCGCGGTGAACTCGCTATGCGGACACGAGGCATCAAATTCGAGCATAGCAACGGGATAGTCGCGAGCAATCTTCGCCACCTCTCTGCATTCCTCCACTGTATTCCCGAATATGCTCAGTACCAGGGGCACCGCGGCATAGGTTGCATCCTCTAGCTCCACCTTATAGTTCCTTATCCCAGGATTGGGGAGCCCCATCGCGTTCACGTAGCTCCGGGGCGCGATCTCAAGAAAGGTGGGATTGGGATAGCCTTCGCGCTCAGACAGGCCTAGTGATTTGGTCACAAGAGCGCCTGCACCCGCAACAGCATAGCGATACAATAACTTCCCCGAGACGCCAAAGCCCGCGGCATTTGCGAGGGGATTGGGAAAATCGATCCCACAAACAGTGCTCTGTAAGATCGGCTCGTGAGCAGGTGTGAATGGCACGGGAGGGGTTGATACCAGCTCGAATGCTCCTCTCGAAGTCACATGAGGGATAACCGGTATCCGCTTACCACTCTTTGCACGCGTCCATCTCCCAAATTCCGTTCGTTCGAGCGCTTCGGCGTTGAAAACGGGACCGTCTCGACAGACCTGATACCCACCAAGGTCGCATGAACCACAAGCGCCACACCCGCACTTAATGATCCGCTCAACAGACACCTGTGTTGGGATCTGTGCGCGTTTCGTGAGCTCGCAGACGCGCACCATCATCAATTCAGGACCACAGGAGAGCACCTGCTCAAATCGTTCACCTGATGCCAGAAGCTCCTCCAATAACTCGGTAACTAGCCCTTTATAACCCTCAGAACCGTCTTCGGTTGCCACCTGGAGATCACAGCCAAGCTTGAGATAGTCGCCTTTATATAAAAGCTCGGTACTCCGCTTTGCACCTTCTAAGACGACGACGCGCTTTCCTGATTCTCTCGCCCTGCTCGCGGCAAAGCGCAAGGGCGCAGCCCCATAGCCGCCCGCAACCATGCAGATCCGTTCTCCGCGGATCGAAAAGCCCGTGCCACACGGGCCCCTTACGCCGACCACCTCACCCACCTGCTTCTGATGCAGACTATGCGAGCATTCGCCGACATCCGCAATGGCAAGTTCGAGCATGCCGTCTGGTGACGCGGAGGCAATCGAGATGGGGATCTCATCCACACCGGGATTCCAGACCATGACGAATTGCCCGGGTTGACTTTCCTGGGCAATCTCCTCTGCGTGGAAGATAAAGCGCTTCACGTCGCGAGACTCTTTTTTGAGTGCTTCTATGGTATAGAGCGTGGGGATATTGAGGCGCATTTTGTGAGGTTATAACTGCTGCGTACTCCTTCTCTTTTTGCTCTGCTCGGTTACAATATGATTCATGGGGAGAAACTATTTAATCTTTTCCCTCACTCATCCTATCTATCTCTTGAGCTGAGACGGGATATGCCAGCAGCACTGAAACGCTTCATCGAGACCTACTATCTCAATCCGATAATCCATGACACGGGCTACAATCCCATCAATACACTAACCTGGGCGCTCGTACTGGTAGTATGCCTCTTTTTGACTTTTAAATTGCTGAAGAAGCTTGAAATAGGGATAGATCGCCGATTTATCGCCGCGGTAGTGCCCTACATTCTCGTTGGCGCGAGCCTGCGGGTAGTAGAGGACGCTGAAGTGGTCAGTCCTCCCCTGAGCTACCTGCTGATAACGCCGCTTATCTTCTTTCTTCTGTTCGCATCGTGCCTTGCCATACTCATACTTTCGGTGAACGTATTCCGGTCATCCAAACGAGGGAATGCAGACCATCTGCGGCTTTTTGCTCTGATCGGGTTCTTATGGCTCATCGCAAACCTCGTGATCCTCATAGGGATGGAAGAAATAACAGCCCCCTGGGTTCTTTTCGCCGTTACTGGTATTTCCGGGATACTCGTTGGTATAATATACGCAATTGGTGTGAGAGGGGGCATTCCTCTTCTCACCGACCGGGTGAATCTCGCAGTGCTCGCTGCTCATCTGCTCGATGCCACTTCCTCTTACATCGGCATTGATCTATTGGGTTATACCGGGAAGCATGTACTGGAAGGGCTTATGGTACGGTATGCGGGCACTGCAGCGGGCATGATTCCGCTCAAACTCGGCATACTCATCCCGCTCTTATATCTGCTGGATACCCAATTTACCGAGGAGGAGGTGGAGCTGAAGAATCTCGTGTTACTGACTCTAATTACAATAGGGCTTGCGCCCGGCGTGCGCAATACGCTTCGATTGATGCTGGGTGTTTGAGTGTGCGGTCATCAGGTTATGTTGTTGGAACATTATGGATTCTTTTCGGGCATCAAATCATCTCATCTGATACCGCAAGTGCTGGCGAATGAGAAGACGGAGCTATCCTCCTTGGAACCATCAAGAGATGAGACCTACATAATCGCTGGTGGATTTCAAGATAGCCCGCCCGGATTGCTATCACCCAGGTAAAACACTTGAGAAGAAAACCGATAAACTTAAATAGAGCGAGTATAAAAGGTAGAGGTAAAAGGAGGTGAGAGCAATGGCAAAAACATCTATGGGCCTTGAAGAGAACATCGCGGGCGTCCTCTGTTATATCTTAACATGGATAACCGGCATTGTCTTCTTGATCCTGGAGAAGGAGAACAAATTTGTCCGATTTCATGCCTGGCAATCGATCGCAACATTTCTGCCACTATGGATAATTGGCTTGATCTTCACGTGGATACCGTTCATTGGATGGGCTATCTCAACATTGATATGGATTTTAATGGTGATCTTGTGGCTGGTGCTGATGTTCAAGGCATATCAAGGAGAGATGTACAAGCTGCCGATTGCAGGCGACTTTGCTGAAAAGCAAGTGAAATAGATGCGGGAGAATAATCCAGGCGTTCTCCCTTTTTATTCATCTGCTCACGCCTCGGCTGGGACGTAGATAATTGGTGAGTTCTGCAAACTCACTCGGGGATAGCTCTTCGGGCCTCTTCTCAGCGAGCTCGGTATTCTCTGCATGACAGCCTTTAAGGAGCCAACGCAGTTTCTTCCGCCGTTGGTCGTACGCTTCGGTAACAAACGCAAAAAACTCTGCGGTATCATTCACTAATCGCTCTTTCTTTTCCTTCAATCTTACTAGTGCGGTTGTAACCGGCGGTGAGGGATAGAACGCATCGCGATGGACAACTTCAAGCACCTCGACCTCTGCCAGTACCTGCGTGATGACGGATATTCGCCCATACGCGGTCGTGTTAGGCGTGGCGATCAGTTTCTGCGTGAACTCGCGCTGATATAACAGAACGGCAAGACCGAAACCTTGTTTATGAAGCAGCAATTTATACGTTAGGGGTGATGAGAGCGCGAACGGTATGCTCGCCACCACTTTATCGAACGCTGGTAATTTGAGTTTCATAATGTCACCCTCTAGTACCTCTATTCTGCTCTGATTTTGATAGCGCGCCCTCAGCACTTCACAGAGCGCGGTATCTTTCTCCACGGCATACACCTTCTTTGCCCTCCCGACCAACTGTTCGGTGAGGCTCCCCAGCCCTGCACCGATCTCAAGTATAACATCTTCGCATCCCACACCAGCATACTCCACCATTCTCCTTGCCACGTTCTCATCAATCAGAAAATACTGCCCCAGACCTCGCGAAGGTCGTATACCACGCTCATAGAGGAGCTGCTTCACGTCCATCTCATCCGACACCTAAATCCTCAGTTCACGACCAGGTCTCCAGACCACTTCCCGCTCCGTCGTTCTTAAATCGCTGTAATCGCCATTTAGACACTTTTGCACCTGATGTATCAAATAGTCCGTTTTGGCATGCAGATATAAGCGTGCATCGCTATAAATCTCCGCATCACCCGGCGTGATCGCAGCGGCATATTCTCTCAGGATGGCCCGGTACCGACTCATAAATCCGCTCTGGAAATCCACCTCGCGCTTGGTCAATCGACGGAGTTCGCCAATGATCGCAGGGTGTGGTGGTAAGAACAGCGGCACGCCTAACAGCCCATAGGCTTCGGGATCTTGCTCATAAAACGCCTTAAGGAACGCATTGAGCGCGAATCGCTGCAATCTCCGCGCGGTGAGCTCCTCCTTCTCCTTGAGGTAGATCGGCGCGGTGAGTTCAAGGGGCAGCTTCTTTATCTTTATCCTCGCTGATGGGCGTTTTTCCTCTATCCGCCTCCTCGTTTGGTCCACCAGCTCTGAGAATAGCGCTGAATAGACCGTTTTGTGGAGATGCGCGTGCGTATCCTCATGAACCGATCTGGTGAGCAAGAACCTCAGCACGGTAAGGTCGTATGCATGATACCTCCTTCTCAAGAGCCCGACCGCCACTTTTGCCAGTTCATAATTCTCGATCAAGATATACGCGGTATCAGTCTGTATCTCGAACTCTGAAAAATACTGATGGTGGAGATGCTGCTCGACGGTAGCCCGGCAAGCATGAACCGCTTCATGCAATCGTTCGCCAATCCAGGCTCGTGCCCCCTGCATACCAATCGCAGCTTCAAATTCAGGTATAAAATCCACAATCACTTTGAGGAGGGATAAAAAAGAATCTACAGATATCCCATTAGCCTGATTGATTGAGCGAAACGGCTCCTCGCCTGCTGCGTCAAAGGTCTCCACCGCAGAGTCGGTCAGTTGTAGCCTCATAACAGGTAGGTTTACGGGTTTGTTCTCCTCTCCAAATGATAAATATAATCTGGTGCCTCATCTAATATTCTTACTTACGCGGGCGATTACTTTTCTACTCTAGTACCAGATCTGGTATCCGCTTGGTAAGAGGAGGACGGGCTGATGAGCAAAGACCGACATGTCCTTGAAGCGCTCGGCAAAACGAGGGTGGTGGTAGAAGATGGTAAGGTCATTGAGATAGGGCGGCCTCTCGTTGGATATTGCCGGCTGTGGGATAAGATACGCGGGATTAAAGAGCTGAATGAGCGCGCAGTCAAAGAGAATATTGAATTCCGGATAAAGGATTTCGGGATGTGCACTGGAGATCGGATGGTAGAGATGGATGCGTTTGTTGGGTTTGGAGCTTCGGAGACCTTTATGACTGCACTGAGTCGGGGGTTACTCGACTGTACCGTAACGGTGTGCGAAGGTGCAGGTACGGTTATCACTGCTAATCCGGCTCTCGTGCAAGGGATAGGCGGGCGGCTCAGTGGCGTCTGTGAGACGACACCGGTCGCGGGTATAATAACGAAGTTAAAGGAGAAGGGTGGGCTGATACTCAACCCACCGCGGATAGACCAACCCGCTGGGTTGCAAATGGCACTTGATGATGGCTACCAACGAGTCGGAGTAACCGTCTCCACAGTCAAAGACGCGCAGCAGTGTAGAGCGATCAGTGAAGGTGCGATTATAGTCGGGGTGCATCTCACAGGTATCTCGCGGGAAGATGCTGAAGCGCTCTGTGCAATCGCAGATCTGGTGACTGCCTGCGCATCGCCGCACATAAGAGACCTCGCGGGCACGAAAGCGGTATTGCAAGCTGGCACCGCGGTACCACTCTTTGCACTCACCGGACGAGGTAAGGAAATACTGCTGGAACGAGCGAAGGAGATCAAAGAGCCCCTGCTCGTGAATACCATGCGGCTTCCGGTACTTCCGGCCGATAAACAACCGAAGCCCCTGGTGTGAGCGGTTTGATCCTGCGAGGGCGAGGTGAGCATCTACTTCATTAACTCGTTAATTAGTGGCGCACTGAACAGCGTAACCAAGTGACCCAAGACACCCACCTATTTCCACTGGAGTACACTTATCTCGCCCTTTGAGCACTTTCAGTACCATAATTACCGCAAGAGTGAGCCAGTCGTGGAACACGTTCGAGAAGAAGTTGCCTCTTAGCGCTTAGGGGTGAGTGAAAGAAAAAGGTGTCAGTTTCATTCCCTTCCTCGTATCAAAACAATTTTAACTCATAGTATAATACTACAGGTACGGAGATGCAGTAACCGATGACACGGTTTCAAATACCCTATGGGGCCTCAGCTATTGAGCTTGAAATCGAAGCTGATCTGCTAGAGTTAGGGAGCGGGGGGATTAAAACCCCCATCGGCTCCGCCGAACTGATCAGGCAAGCACTTCGAAAACCGCTCTGCTCGAGACGGCTCCGAGAGCTCGTAGCGAGCAAGAAAGACCCCAAGATCGTGATTGTAGTTGACGACCACACGCGAGATACACCCACAGAGCTCATGCTTGAAGCGCTGCTCGACGAGATCGGTGAAGAGCATCGTGGGCGAATCACAATCGTGGTTGCTTGTGGCACGCATGAGCCCCCATCTTCTGAGGATATCAACCGGATTATCGGCAACAAAGGTGGCAAATTCGATATCGCGATCCACAACTGTGATGCTTCAGATCTGGTGTATGTGGGTACAACGAGCAAAGGGACACCTGTGCGGTTGAACAAGATCTACGTGAATGCGGATATCCGAGTATTGACCGGCGATATAACCCTCCATTACTATGCGGGCTTCGGTGGCGGCAGAAAGAGCATCCTGCCGGGGATATCAGGCCGCGAGACGATACAAAAGAACCACGCTCTCCTGGTTGAGGAGCATGCGAGAACTGCTCATATTGAAAACAACCCTGTCCATCTGGATATGACCGAAGCTGCATCTTTTGCCCCTCCGGACTTCGTGCTCAATGTCGTCGAAGCGGGTAAAGGAAATCTCAGGGCTGCATTCGCGGGCGATATGACCGCAGTTCTTCAGAGCGGTATAGAGGTTGCTCAGCAGTTATTTAGCCTCAAGACGCATACTACGTATGATATTCTTTTCGTAAGTGCCGGTGGCTTCCCGAAAGATCGAAACCTCTATCAAGCGAGTAAAGCGATCGAGCAGTGCTACCGCGCCGTCGTACCCGGTGGGGAGCTCATATTAGTCGCTGAATGCCGCGAGGGCATGGGGGATCCCTACTTCGAGGCGTGGATGGATGCCTATCCCACCTTCCCAGAGACTGAGGAGGCTATACGAACCAATTTCGTGCTCGGGGGGCATAAAGCGTATTATCTGCGTAAAGTAATGACCCGGATAAGGCTGTCCGTTGTATCGGAGCTTAATGCCCACAAACTCGCGCGCTGGCAGATTAAGGGATTTAAATCCCTATCAGAGATACTTCAAGGTGGTAAAAGCAATACATGTAAGATAGGTATTGTTCCCAAAGGCGTGGATACCTTATTAGTTCCAGCTTCAAATATTTAAGAACTGAGGGAGAGAAATAAGTAGCTATGGTAAATCTAGTGAAGCAGAAAAGGCTAGCAGCTCGGATGTTGAACGTGGGTGAGGGACGCGTATGGCTCGACCCCGTAGCCGCGGATAAGCTGGCAAAGGCTCTCACGAGGGAGGATATTCGAGGGTTGATAGAGGAAGGCGTGATTAAGGCGCATCAAAAGATCGGGATAAGCCGGGGACGGGCTCGGGTTTGCGCTCACCAGAAGTCTCTCGGGAGAAGAAGAGGTCAAGGCTCGAGGAAAGGAGCAAAGGGATCGAGGCGTGGCAAGAAGCAACTGTGGATTAAAAAGATACGCGCACTGAGAGCGCGATTGAGAGAGCTTCGAGATCTTGGCGCTATCGATAAGAAGAGCTATCGGATGCTGTATATCCAGGCAAAGGGCGGGGATTTCAGGAACCTCGCCCATTTAAATGAGTATCTCACACTGAAAGGGGTTATCCAGGAGGGGAGAGCTAAGTAGATGGGCGGTGCGAAAGGACCTGCTTATCGAGTCCCATTTCGACGAAGAAGGAATGGGAAAACAGATTATCAGCGCCGATTGAGGCTCTTACTCAGCCGGAAGCCGAGGGTTGTTGTCCGGAAGAGTAACCGACTGATCAGGATGCAGTTGGTGTCTACCGCAAAGGACGGCGATCACACACTCGTTGCAGCAATGTCATCTGAACTAGCGAGCTATGGGTATCGCGGGGGGACGAGTAATACTGTCAGCGCGTATCTCACGGGATTGCTACTCGGAACTCGAGCACTTGCCGCTGGATACCATGAGGGCGTGCTTGATACTGGCCGCTATACGCCCGCGAAAGGCGCAAACATCTATGCGGCCCTCAAAGGGGCGGTTGAGACTGGCATGGATATACCCTGTGATTCGTCAGTATTTCCCACTGAAGAACGGTTATCAGGGGCGCATATAGCACAGTATAAGGGGGATACCTCAATCATTGATATGGTTCGAATGATAAAAGAGAAGATTATGAGCGCGCAAGGAAACGCAAAGGAGGATGAGACATCTCCAGAATGAGTGAAGAGGTTAGCGAAGTGCTTGAAGTTGAGAAAGAGGAGGCTGGTGCTGAGGGGTGGAGACCGGTAACCCAATTAGGGATGCTCGTGCATCGCGGAGCTATCAAGACGATTGAAGAGGCACTGGGGTCTAAATACCCGTTGAAAGAATATCAAATCATCGATTCCCTCATGCCAGACCTCAGCGAGGAGGTCTTGGATATTAACCTGGTTCAGCGGATGACTGATTCTGGGCGGAGGGTGAAGTTTAGGGTATGCGCCATAGTGGGAAATAGCAATGGCTATCTCGGTATAGGGATAGGCAAGGATGCGCTCGTCCGGAATGGTATTGTTAAGGCTGTTAGAGCTGCAAAATTGAACCTTGCGCATATACAGCGTGGTTGCGGGTCCTGGGAATGTAATTGTGGCGAGGAGCATTCGCTCCCCTACACGGTGGTCGGGAAATCAGGTAGTGTTGAAATCGCACTTCTGCCAGCTCCTAAGGGTATAGGGCTTGCCGCAGGCGATGTCCCGAAGCGTGTCCTCACATTCGCGGGCGTGAAGGATGTGTGGACGAAGAAGAAAGGGCAAACCAGAACGACCTTCAATCAGGCATTTGCCACCTATAATGCCTTAAAGAAGACTGCAACAGTAAAGACTCCGTCATGACGAAAATGTATGCGATAGTTCGATTGAGGGGACAAGTGAACATAAAACCTGAGATTAAATACACGTTAGAACTACTCCGATTACCCCGGGTGAACCACTGCGTCGTGGTCGAAGAGAATGGGTATTATGCGGGGATGATACAGAAAGTGAAAGATTATGTGGCGTGGGGCGAAATCTCAGAGGATATGGTTGCCCTTTTATTGAGAAGACGGGGACGGATTGAGGGTGGCGGGCGATTGACGGATGAGTACATCCGGAGCAAGACATCCTTTGCTGACTTACAAGAACTAGCCCATGCATTGATTGAAGGTCAAATGAACCCGAAAGATTTATCTCTTTTGCAAATAAAGCCGGTTTTCAGGCTCCATCCGCCTCGAAGAGGTCATAAAGGGATCAAAAGGAGTGTGAAGCAAGGGGGCGAACTGGGGTATCATGGCGAGACGATCAATGAGCTCCTGTTCAAGATGAGATAAGTAGCAAGATTATCGTGTCCATGAATCCGCGCCCTGCGCCCTGGAAGAATTGGAAGCATATCACGAAACTCGATCCGGACAAGTATATCTCCCCCGACGACCTCGCAACCATTGTGTCCAGTGGTACCGACGCCATCATGATCTCCGGCACCCAAAATATCACGGACCACAAGGTGTCACGGCTTATATCCCTCTTGAAAGGCTATAGCATTCCGAAGATCCTGGAGCCAGTGACGCCAGATGTCGTCTCGTTTGCAGACGTGCATTATATCTTTGTGCCGATGGTCCTCAATGCGGGCAATGTCGACTGGATTGTTGGGAAGCATAAGGATTGGATTATGAATCATACGATACAGTGGGAGAGCGTTATTCCAGAGGCGTATATTGTCTTGAATCCAGACTCCGCAGTGGCGAAACTGACTAGCTCAAGGACTAATTTAGGCCATGATGAGATCATAGCGTACGCGCGCTATGCCGAGAAGTATCTCCATCTCCCGCTCGTTTATATCGAGTATAGTGGCATGTATGGTGACCCCCGGATCGTCAAGAGACTCCGGGAATCGTTAACTGAAGCCACGTTGTTTTACGGTGGTGGGATCGAGTCGCGCCAGACCGCTGCGGAGATGAGCCGCTATGCAGATGTCATTGTGGTCGGGAACGTGGTCTACCGGAGCATAGAGAAGTTTATTGAGACCATCCCTTAATGATAAACAAGCTTCGAGTGGAAATGGTGGGGTCTCCGGGACTTCGTATCCCCTCTTAAAATACACTGCCTGTTACCGCTTCAGGGAGAATCTTAAGCAGATACCCTCGGTACAGGGATTTTCTGAGCTCACTAATCTCACCAAGCTTCTTCTTCCCTACTTCGATATCCCGAAGCTTTGATGCTTCAATATCACTAATAAGCAGCCGCAATCCATCCAGGTGGACGACAATGGGAAATTCCTCACCCGGTGTGGGCGGTATCACCATCTCGATCAATTCCTTGATGAAGAGTGGTGAGGCAGCCAGCGGATCTTCCTCCACTTCCCTCCTCTTCTCATCCAGGACCTCTCCCAGTTTGGCCGCCATCAGCTCTAACTTATCAAACTCCTCTTTTCGCCGCATCCTATCCGTCCTTCTCCCTAACCCCCCGACATAATGTGCACAGTCGACCTCGGCGGGGCCACCGACGACGATGTAAGGCACAGACACCGCGTCAAAAATCTTCACCTTTGCCTCTATACACTCCTTTAAATTGCCCACGAGGAAGATCAGCGCATCGAATTCCTCCATCATCAGCAGCTCCTGTGCGGTTATCTGCGCAATCCGTTTTCCCACGCCTCTCGCGAGCCCCATGATATGGGTAATTGCGCCTTTCCGTCTCAGATATTCCCCTATATCACAGAGCGGATTAACCGCATGATGCTTGCCCATAGACGGGGTAACGACCAGTATCTCCGTACCGGCCAGGGGTAGGTCGATTAGTTTCCCCCCCAACTCTTTCACCTTATTTCGGATCACAGGCTCATCCTCGACGGGGAACGCCATATGGAGTATCGTATCGGTCTGCATGACCAGCTCCTGTATGATAAACCCGCCTAAATCTTCTATGAGCTCTTTCAGCTCGTTAAATTTATACACACCTCCTTCAAACATCATAATTTTATACATGGTTCTCTAATGCTCGTACCATCTCCTCAGCCCTTCTCTTCCACTCCTCGGGTATCGGATCTTCGGATGCAAGGATGGTCACTCTGCTCGGTGATGGCAGAGGATACCGAACGCGAGCACCTTCGGGTAAGATCCGGTCTATACCATCTAATATCCGAGCGATCAAATCCTCCCGGGGGTCATAGACCACTAGCTCTTTTACCACTTCAAATTCCTTCTCATCCAATTTCAGGCCAATCTCCAATCTGCCCACTTGCTGGACTCGGGCACCGTATGAATCCCAGAGCACGGCGAGCAATTTAGGCGCGTATTTCTCATCACTGATCTTCAACTTATCTCGTTCAGCCTGCGTCACATCTCGTACCTTTAATGGACTCGCGACACGCCCTATCTTCACCGAGATCAAGAAGCGGTGCTCCAGCGGATTAAGATAGAGGTAGGTATGGTCAATGCTGGTCCTGACTCCGAGATCCCGGAAGGTATCCTGACAGATTTTGGCGTAGGATGCCCTTGCGAACTCATCTGCTCCTTCGACTTGTACCTCCATCTCACCTGACCTCGATATAATCTAGATAGCCTCGGACGATGTTATAGGTATTTTTTTCTGTAGTCTCACGCGTTGACCATAGATACATCCCTGACCCTGGATGCCTCCGATGGGATTACACGCAGTCCCGAACTGGTGCATGCACCTTCCGAGGACCGCTGCACCTCTTGCCAGTGCATCATCGGCGAATATCACCTCGTTATCCATATTCCTATCAAATACCGCACTCAATTTCTTCACAATGAGTTCTGGCTTCTTACCTGTTATCCCCGCTCGTCCGGTTATACCTATTTTTGTGTTTGGCATAAGTAATCCTTTCTCTTTTGCTATCCGGACCAGATCTTCCACGATATGGGCTGATAATGCATCAATTACCGGGATGAGGTACTGCTCTCCCTCCTCCTTGACCAGCTCAGCACCGATATCGGCTATTTTTGGCAGATTTGAGAGGTTATCTCCCGCATCAACGCCGATGAGCACCACGCCAATCCGTTCTGCCGCGTCCGTATTGACGGGGACGCCCCCTACTCTACTCCGTCCACGTTGGACCGGTTCGATGCTCACTTGCGTCATTATCTCATCAACATAACCTTTGACGATCTCTTTGCGGATCCCTTTTCTCGCTATCCGCTTTGCGGGCAGATCAAGCACGGATGGGAACTTTATCTTCACGACCCGTGTGACAAGGGCATCAGGTATCGCGCCGGCAATGCCGCAGAAGCTTCCGATAACACGAGCGTATGGCAAACCCGCATCGGTTATCCGACCTGCGAGG
>RXIE01000010.1 GCA_004212135.1 Candidatus Methanophagales archaeon ANME-1-THS
TAAGCGATGAGGCTCCCAAACCTTTAAATAGATACACAACATTTTTATAGTATAGTACAGCCATGCATCAACGTGCCCGTTCATTGGAGGTATCTCGTACGATGAACCGTAGTACTGGGGTGAATGAACATGAAGAAATTATATCTCGTATGCGTATCACTGATGCCCTTCATGATCTGCTCGGGCATGATCTACTCCATTTTTTCACTCTACCTTCAGGAATTGGGCATGTCCTTCACTCAAATAGGCATTGTCTATACCGTGAGTTCAATCTCAGGACTTATCTCCGCACCTCTCTTCGGACGACTGTCGGATAGAGTAGGACGCAAGCCCATTATACTCCTTACTATGGCCTCGTTCTCCCTGGTCTTCCTCTTATATTCCCTTTCTCGCTCGTTTTTGCAGATACTTCCCGCAGTGCTCCTGGAAGGCGGCATGTGGGCTGCATTTGGTGCCGTGATGCCTGCATTTATTGCGGATATCGCGAGGGAGAGGGAGAGAGGCGAATATATGGGCATATACAACCAGGCTTGGTATACCGGCTGGGCGATTGGTCCTTTCTTAGGCGGTTTCCTGGCGGATTGCATTGGCTTCCGGCTTTCATACCTCATCTGTTCATTTGTGCTCCTCATAGGGTTATTTCTTGTACTGACCTTTGTAAGAGAAGAAAGCGAGGAAGGTGGAAGAGGAGATGAAAGAGGGAGAGAAACTGGTATTGAGGAGGAGCGAATCCGGAAAAGGCGTGTATATGACGTTACCGAATACCCGCTGGATGCTCATAGCGAAGGAGGAAGATTTTAGAAAGTTCTGTGACAACCAGCAAGTGTACATACCATTTGAAGTGGTCGATCGAGATGCGGTATTCCATGAGATCAACATTCGCATTGGTGGGTAACTCATTCGAAGAGCGTGAGCGCCAGCATCATGACGAAGACGCCCGCTATGATTCCGATATTGGTGAGGTGCTCGCTACCATACTTATTCGCAATAGGTATCAGCTCATCGAAGCAGATAAAGACCATGATTCCCGCAACGAATGCGACTGATGCTGCTAATACATAGGCGTTCAGGATCGGAAAGAGGAGAACAATAGCGAGGATTGCGCCAAGCGGTGCGGTCATTCCAGCAAGAAACGAGTACAGGCATGATTTTGCCCTGTTCCGTGTGGCACAGTAGAGCGGAACCGCGCATGCCGCACCTTCCGGGATATTATGGATCGCAATTGCAATGGCGATGGGTATCCCCAGCTTGAGGTCCGCCAAGGAAACGAGCGCGACGGTCAATCCTTCCGGGAAGTTATGGAGTCCGATACCAATCGTGGTCATGAACCCGCCGCGATACAATCGATCGCAGTGTGCATCAACCTGTCCATTGAGGTGGATATGCGGGAGAAGGCGGTCGAGGAGGTGGATCAAGAGCAGACCAGAAAGGAAGAAGATATTCGCCTGTGTCAGCCCTATAGCGGTTTTTGCACTGCAGAAGAGGTCGACAAATGCCACAAAGATCATGACACCCGTGGCAAATCCCAGGCTCACTGAGAGAGATCGTGCATCAGGTTCTGGTATAATGTAAGCGATGAGGCTCCCGATGCCCGTGGCGAGAGCGGCGAGCGTGGTAAGGACGAGTGCCTGAAAGATACTGATGGTGGTCACCATATGTAGGAGATACGTGCGTGAGTGCTAATAAAAACCACCCGAAAGGTCTCATCAGGAACCTGTTTCCTATGCGTTCATTTCATCAGTTCGATGATCTCGCACGCCTTGCAGATGCGCGATGCGGATGCCGCGCCACAGCGTTCGCACCGTGCAAGCGTCCGCTCGGGTTGGGCTCCAGGCAAAAAAGTTGAGAGCCGTTCATACCCGCGCATCACGGAATATTTTGTTCCGGGATGCTTCCTTTCAACCTCATTCAGCATCTTCTTCACGGTGAAACGGAACGAACGTGAAGCATAGGGGCAAAAAACGTTGACCAAAGGTATTCCTGCTAAGAGCGCATAGATCGCAACTTCTTTCTCAGGCACGTCTCTTAACGGTTTAATCCGTGGCACAAACTCTTCTCGACGACCTCGCAGCCGCTCTAATCGCTCGATATCGCCGCGTATATAATTGATCAAGATCGTCTGAACCTCGTCATCGAGATTATGCGCGGTGGCGACCTTCGTGACTCCCAATTCCCTCGCCTTGCGCTCCACGATCCTCCTCCTCAGGATGCCACAGAACGTGCACGGCGCCTGCTCAAAGTTCCGTGCTACAACATCATCAAGTGTAAACCCGAACTCCTCTGCAAAGGAGAAACAATAAAAATCCACCCCGAACTTCTTTGCTACCTGTTCCGCATTGTTCAGGGTGAGCGCCCGGTAGCCGTGTATCCCTTCATCGACTGCGATCGCAACGAAGTTCAGATCGCTCCGATTCTGAAAGATCCTGGTGAGCATATATAAAAGAGCTGCACTGTCCTTTCCGCCGCTCAGTGCCACGGCGATCTTATCGCCGCGCTCCACCATTGACCGCTGCCTCATCTCCCTTTTTACTTTCCGCTCCACATCTTCAATGAAATGGGCTTCGCAGAGGTGCAGCCCTGAGTATCGCTGCTGCATGATTGCCGGGCTACTGCATTTTTTCTTACTGCATCGCATCGTCATTCTTTGCGCTCTTCTCACTATGGTGGAGGGACTACCCTCTGAATAACCTTTAAATGAAAAGGCAGACAAGGTGAGAAGATAAGCTTAAATAGTAGCATGTGAGAAGTAGAGCACCATGTTAGAAGAATTTTACAAGATCAGAGTAAAAGATATCATGACACCCGGATGGAATACCCCTTTTCTGGAAGAGAATGCGGGCTGGAAGGAGTTTCTTACCATTCTCTCGTTCTCCACACATGCCTGGGTGGTGAACAACACGAAGGATATGAAAGTTGTTGGCGTGATCACCGAGCATGATATCATGCATTATGTTATCCCTCAGGAGCGGAAAAAAGAAAGGATTTCTGGAATGTACAGACTCGATATCCTTCACAAAGAGAGCATTGTCAGGGAGATTATGACACCTAATCCCATCGCGTGCTTGGATGATGAGAATCTGGGCGATGTTCTGCAAAAACTTTCAACGTATGATATCCGAAGACTGCCGGTGGTTGATAGCGAGAGGCGGCTCGTCGGAGAGATTACCATTCAGCATCTGGTCAAGAACCTCAGATATAAATTCATGCATGGTGAGACTGAAGGCTAAATGGATCTCAATATTTATCTGCTCGTCGCTCTGACCCTTTTACTCGGGTTTATATTCGGCCGATTATTCCGGCGGGTGGGGTTAACTTCAGTGCTTGCCTATATCTTTGCCGGCGTCATCATGGGACCCATTCTACAGGTCAAGACCCCCGAACCCTTTGATACGGTTATCACCGGCGTAACCCTCGCGTTTGTCGCGTATACCATCGGCTTGCTTTTTTCGTACGAGTTTCTCCGCACGATGGGTGGGAAGATACTCATCATACTCATCGCCGAGGTCCTTATCACCTCGCTCGTGGTAGGGAGCATGGTCTATCTTCTGAAAAAGGATCTTGCTCTTTCGTTGATTCTCGCCTCCTTAGCACCCGCAACCGCCCCTGCGGGAACTATAGCGATCTTGCGGGATTTCAGGGCAAAGGGAACACTGACCAATGTCTGCGTTGCCCTTGTAGGACTCGATGACGCAGCAGCCATCATCATCTATTCCATCGGTATTGTGAGTGTAAAGATGGTTCTGGAAGGGAGTGCCCACATCGCGTCTTCATCGATCTATCCCGTATGGAATCTTCTCGGCGCGGTCGCACTTGGGGGATTGATCGGCGTAATATTATCCACGTCGACGAAAAAAGCACAGCTCTCATCTGACCATCTCTTTGTTATCAGTATCATCGCTGCGATTCTCTGCTGGGGCCTTGCAGAGACGATTAAGGTCTCTGCGATTCTCACCTGCATGATCTTAGGAGCGACGGTGATTAACCTTAATGTGCATATCGGGAATCGGTCGAATGAACTGATCGATACCATCATGACTCCGATCTTCATCCTGTTCTTCGCAGTAATCGGTATGAACATAGACTTCTCACAGCTCGGAACGTTATGGACGGTCGCAATCGTGTATTGTATCGGGAGAAGCGTGGGAAAGCTGATCGGCAGTAGTATTGGCGGCATTGCATCCAAATCAGAACCTAAAATCACGAAATATCTGGGATTTGCGTTATTCGACCAGGCGGGTGTTGCAGTTGGTCTTTCACTCCTGGCTGCCCAGGAACTCGCCGGGTATGGGTTAGGGGCCCTTATCATCACTCTGATGGCAACGACGACCGCTCTCTTTCAGCTCTTCGCCCCGCTCGGCATTCAATATGCCATTAAGAGCGCAGGTGAAGCGACGGTATAATTGAACCTGTTCTTTGGCTAATTTCCTTTTATAACCTCGTGGTGTTATTAGTTACATAACCGTGAAGGTCGAGCAACGGGAGAGAGGAGATGACGATAAAAGAGGAGTTACCGCCCGGTGAAGTCGCTCCTGAAGAGATTCAGGAAGCGAATGCGCTCGTTTCTCTTACCTTTTCAGACATGTTCAAATCCACCATCGGGCCCCTGGGATCGAAGAAATTGATCACCAGTGGAGCGACCGAAGCAGGAATTGCAGATCTCGTCACCAGCAATGCCTACAGCATTATAAGGGAATTGAAATACATGCATCCCGCAGCCGATGTCTTGATAAACGCAGGTGTAACACAGGGCGAACGGGTAGGTGATGGGATTGCCACGGTCATGATTCTGACCGGTGAGCTGGTCTGGCGCGGATTTGAACTGAGAAAGATCGGGATACACCAGAGTGTCGTGGTGCGCGGTTATGAGAAGGCGCTGGATAAGGCTAAAGCGGTTCTCAATGAGTTCGCTGTT
>RXIE01000168.1 GCA_004212135.1 Candidatus Methanophagales archaeon ANME-1-THS
TGCCTGTTCTTCGCATGGTTCAACCTCGTTAAACCACACGATGCACTAAGAATCGAGAGTGCGGATAGTAGACGGCGTTGGAAACAAAGAACACCCGCAATGGCTGCTGACCTCACCGACCACATCTGGACCTTAGAAGAGTTGTTACGGTTTAAACCACCCCCGTAGCAGGTGAATATCTGGAATATGCGGGGGTGCGGTGGGTCTATTTAGCGTGAGCTCTCATATCTTACAATCAATTTGCCACGTGCATTTTATATTGCTCGAGTGGCATTATATAATTTGTGCAGCATATTCTGTTACATCTTCTCTTCCAGGTCGACAAAAAGGGGACACGACCGAAAAAGAAAAGAGAGGCAAAAAAGATGGGTGAGAGCAAAGCCGAAGGCGCGGTTATTAAAAGAAAAGTATTTGTAGAGCTGGTGAATAAATTCCAATGTCAAATACTACCAAATCCCAAGTAAATCCCAATTTCCAAATCCCAAGGAGAAAGATTAAGCAAAAAGGGGGGTGTAAAATTGGTAGTATTGGGATTTGGGATTTGTTTGGTAGTATTGGTATGTATTGGGATTTTGGATTTTCTATGGAGCTAAACAAATACAAAGAAAATTTTTTAGGGATAGTTTGAGAATCAACCCTTTTAAAAAAAGCGTTGACGGAAAAATACTTTCGCAGTTAATTCTATATGGGATACTTGGGTTGATACTCGTGCGAGTTGGTCTTTGGAAGAGCCCTCCAGTTGATACCTTCTATTATGCCTTTGCATTTGGTTTGTATCGTATCTCGACTTGAGTTGAGGGTAGAGCTTAGGGAGCTAAGAAAAGAGCTGAGGGAGAAGAAATAGAAAGCATACCTTCCGATTATCTCTCTTCAAGAGAATGTCGGATAGCCGAAGATCCGCGTAGTCACCTCAGCTCAGATACGAGACGAAGAGTTCACCCTCACCATTGACCCGCATCCGTCGCGCGCTTGGTGCGCGGCGGAAGGATAACCAACAGGAATAAGGGGCAGGACGACGGGTATAGAACTATCCGAGTGGCTTTTCACGAAAAAGGAACGGAACTGAACATTCCTTACCCGGGTTTAGAACTGTTAGTTCTATCTCACTTTTTTATATCGTTCAGCAACAAACCTTTCTTTAAGCCCTTACAGTAAACCCTTTCAGGGTTTTCGGGGACGTGGGCGGAGCCCCACATAAGAAAGCTTTACCAAAGAAACATATATAAAAAATGAACCGAAGAAGGATCTTGTGCAGCTGCGTGCTGGCGCTCCTCGTGCTCGGCCTCCTCGGGGCAGGTCCCGCCGCGGCGACGCGCGAGATGCAGAAGGGGAGGGCGGCGGATGACACCGATCAAGCGATAGAGGCGCCGGACGAAGCTGCGAACGTGCCGATTATGCTCGTTTATAGGGGGTATGGCTTCGCCTTCACGAGAGCCGGCGAGGAGATCCACACGCTCCGGATACTCATCTTCAAGGTACGCTCGATCGATCCTCCGTACATCAGAGGTCTTATGGAAAAGGATAAGAGCATAGCGGAGATAAAAGGCGAGATTATAGAACGCGGCTGGGCTTCCTTTTATCACGGGGATATGCGGTTCGCCGGAGCGCATTACACACTTGCGAACATCAGCCTGACCAGAGACCGGGGGGCAGATGATAATCTGACGATCAATGCGGATGTCATGAAAATGCTTCCTGTGCAGGCCGTGGAACCGGGCGAGCGCGCAGGTACTATCACGATAACCACTCTGGACCATGAAGGTATAAGGATCGGAACGGGCATGCTCACGATGGATGGAGAGGAATACCAGGTCGTGCTCGAGCTCCTTCCGCCACTGCCAAATACATAAATGAATCAAAAGAGCTCGAAGAGGAGAAGATGCAATGAACGAACGTTTTTTAATGAGCAGGGGAAAAGTTCGAGAAAGCGAAAGGGATATAAGGCATGAGGGCTCTTACATATACCACTCATCAACACTTTCTTTCTAAAGAAAGAACCTGTGCTAAGAAAGGTATACCTCAAAAACGGAAAAAATAAAAAGGATGAAGGAGGAAAAACATATCACTCACGCTCATCTTATCACAGATGGGGGCGCTCGGTGAGTGTGCCATAAAAAACTCACCAAAACAATAAGCTATATATAGGGGGGTGTAAAATGATAAGACGGGGGAAAGGGAGTATAAAGGTAAAGGCGGTGATGAACGCTGAGGTGGAAGCCAAGCGCAGCCACTGATGCGCCTCACCACAAGCTTTATATATCCCTTTTTCTATTCGAAAAGTTTAGGAGGTGAAACGAAAAGAAATGAAGACAAACCTTTCTTTAGAAAAGAAAGCTTTACCAAAGAAACAAAAAGCGATGATAGGAATTGCAACGGCGTTCGTTATGCTCGCGTGTCTTGTAGCAATGATGCCGACGGTGAGTGCGGTAAGCATAGGTGATAACTTCAATTACATCGGCTATAATCTATCCGAGAGTGTGCTGGTAGGGCAGAATGTGCAATTTAATGCTACCGGAGCTAAAGCATGGAGTAACCCAGAGACAGTTAAAATACAGAAGTTCTCAGATGGATATTGGTATGACTACGCGGGGCCATTTACCGGCGGGACGGCTTATAACGTCCAATGGGACCCGACGCTTACGTTAAGGGCGACTAATCAGACGGGCACAGAATCAGAATATGGAATATTTACCACAAGTCTCGCAGTCAAAAGCCCCAGTGTACCACTGAAACTCAAAGTGGGCGTGAAAGAAGTAACGTCCGCCACGCTGGGAGCGAATCTTACAATAGATACCGGCGGAATAAACCTGCTCGAGAATGACAGAGTTAACTTAGAGATAATCGGTCCTGATGGGAAAATTACCGTGAACCCAACAGATGGCCAGACCTATTCAAACATAACAGTTATTCAGTTAAAGACGTATGGAACGACAAATCCAGTCAATACAACCGCTTGGAAGATCGGTACGTACACCTTCCAGGTAAAGTCCAAGCCCGAATATGCCTGTGGATTAACTGCAAATAGTGAAGTGAAAACATTAGCAATAGGGAAAGGCGAAATTGATATTAGTGCCGAAAAGACCACGGTAACCGAGCTTGAAACCGTAAAATTAATCGTGACCGGTGTGTATACCGATGCGATAAATGTCAATGCCACGCCCTGGAGTGCCAATGTGAAGTTCAAAGGCGGTGTGGAGGACACCCCGGCAGCCTATGACGGATGGGGTAATCTCACACACACGATTGACGAAGATGGAAAGAGGACATATGCTCTCTATTTCACTGATACCGGCTCATATACGATACGGGTAGAAGTTCAGGGCGGGGTTCGCAATGGCGACTATGACACTGTGGATATCACGGTTGTCGAGAAAGCAGTCACCTTTGATGTGCCCGCCACCGTGGTTATTGGTCAGAGATTCACGATAAAAGGAACGGCTAATACAGGTCAGCGGGTAACCATCGCGGTGGATGACTATGTATATCCAGAATTGGAACGGCTTGTGATCGATGCGAACAAGCAATTCAGCAAGGAGATCGATACGGGTGGAACTACTGATGTTGCAAAGGCGTTCCAGGTTCCCGGTTCGGTGCGATTGAAGGCATATATCGATAAAGATAGGACCCAACTAAATGTATATCCCGACAAGGTACCCACAACAGTAACCGACGATGGGTCAGCCGCGTTATTATTGACTCGTGGTGACCTGATAGCTCAGCTCTCAACGCAAGTTGTGGCACAGGATGATGATTTCACCATCACTGGTACGGCGAAAGGGTCGAGGAGTGTGGATATCGTGATCGTCTCGCCAAAAGGTTCTGGAGGTTCATACATCGATGGCGCAGGCAAGGGGCTCTTTAAGACCACAGCTTCGGTCTCTGAGACCGATTTCTCGTTCACCAAGAAGATCAGTGTGGGAGAATCTGTTGACACGGGAACGTATGCCATTGCGGTACTTGCTCCGGGAAGCGATAACAAATACGGAAAAGTCGGCTGGACCAGCCTTGATGCGGCGTTAGCCAATTATTCGACCGCGGGCAAGACACAGAGTGAACTCTGGGCTATACTACAGGATATAACCGATCCCAAATTGACTGACGACCTCGTGTATTCGCTCTACATCAAAGTGCAAGCAGCATTCGTGAAACTCGATCCGATCAAGAGTGTCGGAGTTGGCGAGCCGCTCGTGGTAACTGGTACGTCAAACAGGAAAGATGGATTTACCATCGTTGTTACCGCCAAAGGCCCGAAGGAGCTCACACCACAGACCGTCAAAGTAGCCGCAGGCAAGTTCAGCGCAACCTTTGATACGACCGATGCACCCGTAGGAACGTACGCGATTAAGGCTGATGACGGCGATGGGCATACAGATGAAGCAACCGTGGAGATTGTAACCGCGGTACCAACAGCGCCACCAACCGCAACACCGACAGCAACGCCAACCGCAACACCAACCGTGCCGCCAACCGCAACACCAACGCCAACACCCACACCAACGCCCACACCAACACCTGAAGAACCTGGTTTCGAAGCGGTATTCGCCATTGCAGGCCTGTTAGCGATCGCGTACTTCGTGCTGAGGAAGAAATAACCCTGGCAAAGAAGAAGATTGAAAAGTTTGTAAGGGGAGGTTTTTATCCCCTTTTTTGTTTTTTATTTGAAAATTTGTTAAGTGATTTGGAAAGGATGCCTTTTCGTAGATGAAAAGGGCAATAGTAATTGCAAAAGGGGAAGTGCAGCGTGTAGGATATAGAGAGGCAGTGGAGAAGATAGCACGGAGGTTGCACATAACGGGTTTTATTGAGAATCTAAAGCCTTATGATGTTAGAATCGTTGCGGAAGGAGAAGATGCGAATATAAGCAAGTTCATTGAGCAGATAGAAATAAAAAAATTCCCGATAGATGTGGAAAGCACCGAAGTTGGTTTTGATACGTACAAAGGCGAATTTGAATATTTTGAGATAAAACGTGGCGATTGGCATGAAGAATTACTTGAACGCTTAGATACTGCCGGTGCTTTGCTTTATAAGTCGGTGGAATTAGGTGGGAAGTCGGTGGAATTAGGTGGGAAGTCGGTGGAACTTGGTGAAAAGAATGTGAAGCTCGCCGAGCGGACAGTAGAACTTGGCGAGAAATCGGTGGAACTCGGTGAGAAATCGGTAGCTATAGGCGAGAGATCAGTAGCTTTGGGTGAGGAATCGGTGAGTATCGGGAAAAAGATGCTGAAGAAGCAGGATGATACCATTAAAGCGATAGAGCGAGGTAAAGAGGAAATTGTCACAGAGATAAAGTCATTACGAGAAGACTTGAGGTCGTATATGGAAGATAGGTTTGCAAGAATCGAAGATGAGATAGAAGCGATAAAGGCTAAAATCGGGATGGATTAGGTTGCGTTTGAGGTAAGATTTGAAGGATAAATGCATTGATAAAGGCAGATGACGGCGATGGGCATACGGATGAAGCATCGGTGGAGATGGTAACCGCGGTACCAACGCCCACACCAACGCCAACGCCGATACCACCGGTTTTCGAAGCGGTATTCGCAACACTTTCTTTTTAAAGAAAGAACCTGTGCTAAGAAAGCAATGAAAATACCTCGCTCATTTTACAAACAAAGTTCTTTTGGTAAACCTTTTCTTTCAAAGAAAAGGTTTGTTAGCGATCGCGTACTTCGTGCTGAGGAAGAAATAACCCTGGCGAAGAAGAAGATTGAAAAGTTTGGAAGGGGAGGTTTTTATCCCCTTTTTTTGTTTTTTATTAAAACGTTTACGAAAAGTTTTATCAAAAATATAATTATTTCTTTTTTTATAAAAATAATGAGAGGGAAATTAGGGGAGCGGGAAAGAGGTTTAAAAATGTCCGAGACAATAAAGATAAGGATATCCAAGGATTTGAAGGAAGAGATGACGAAATTTGAAGTGGATTGGTCAGAATATCTCAGCGAGTTTATAAACGCAAATAGTGCCATATGACCCCTACTGCTTTTTTTCTTTCGATACTTAATTAACATTTTCTTCCTCACCCCCACCATACAGTTCCCCAATCAAATCTGCATACTCCACAACAAGAGATCTACTCAGTTGCGTTGCGAATGCGGTCTCTTCCACCGATAGCCCTTGCTTAAGACAGAAGCGCACACGCTCAAAATCACCGAGATATCTATCGACTGCGCGGGGACTGTGATAAGTCTCCCTTGCGATGTCCGGTGTAGCTTTTCTATCCTGAATGGATTTTTTGCAGATGACGCGCTTATGTGTCGTGCTTCTGCCCAGGTCATGCACTGTGCCCCTACGCGGTAGCACAACGTCATTTTCATGTTCATATTCAATGATATCCTTGCTAATGGTTGTGAGAGAGCAAGAAAGGATAAGTGATATGTCCGGCTCAGCCAATGTTCCCCCCTGCTTGTCCGCTTCGCATAAAATCCTTGCAATACGACTCTTTTGAATATCCTTCTGCGGATCGCGCTCTGCCCGTCTTTGAATATCCTCATAAGTGACCGCGGATAGGACTACGGGACGCAATCGCAGATTCTTCATGCTCTTGCCATATCCAACTGTTTCGTCTTTTGCCACCGCAAACCAGAGCATCTGGCCCATTCTGAGATTCGTTATGGGGGGATAATAGGTCTCAACGATCGACTTCAGTTCTTTGACTAAGAGCTCAACGACCTTCGGTCCGCCCAACCGCGGGAATTCGGCCGATATGAAGTTGGATACAGCGGTTTCAAAGGTTTTATCCAAAAGCGGAGCATATATATCCTGCTGATTATTCACGCGCATTTTAGCGCCCCCCTTTTACTTACTTCGCAATCCTGGGAGTTCAACGCCAATATCTCCTCTAAGCGGTCTTTATATGCCGGGTCTTCTTTGTATTGCAGATACAAAGCCTGATACTCTCTTGTCAATCGCTCTGAGATCTGGACGAGAAAAGCGATTTCTTTTCTTGAGTATCCTTTTTCCGTGAGATATGCAACACGGGAGAAAGTCAGTATATATCGCTTAATCGCCGTTAGAGAGTGTTTCATCGTCCTTTCAATCTCGGAGTATGTTTTCCGCTCTATCTATATAGAGTCTAACAGCCTCCACACGATGGGATATCCCGGGGCCTATGTCCTTCTGCTGCCCTCGCGTTGGCACAATTACACCGCGCTTTGCCAGTGCTTTGATATCACGTCTCACGGTTCTGACGCCGCAATTCAGGAGCTTGAACGCGAGATCCTCCTGTGTGAGCGAGACTCCTTGATCCCACGCTTCGTGTGTGATTCTGGAGAGCCTCGCCTGCCGAAGAGCTGCGAGTCCATAATTGCCTCGAATCTCTTCATCTTCCTTACCCGCGTCAAGCATTACCACTGCCGTTTTCATCGCACATTTGGATAATGGCTTACCAGCGGGTTCTGATGCTGAAATGCCCAAAATCTTCACCTGTCCCACAGTCAGCGCGTCCTGATTGCCCTGATCGGGTACGAATACGGATTTCGCCGTTTCCAATATGGCGTTGGATACAAATGGCGGGCATTCATAGCCTTGTTCCACCCTATTGACGAACATTTGGTCGAGTGTCTTCGCATTTAACCTCTCTGATACGGTTTTATTTCCATTCATTCCCCTCGTCCCCTCTTAATTCAGAATGCTTTTTACGTCGCATACCTATAGGTGTTACGGAGATGAGGTCATATGGCCTAATAGCAAAATTAAAAGAATTAAAGAGGAAAAAAATAGGCGAGCACATGGATTCAATCAGAAAGAAAACAGCGGGTAAAAACATAAATATGGCTAAAGAGATAATAGAATGGAGAAAGAGGCATTAGTTTTAGATGCATCGGTAATAGTAAAGTGGTTTTGCGAAGAAGAGTATACCGACATCGCACTGGGAATAAGGGATAGATTTTTGGGAGGAGAACTCAATGTTGTTGTTCCTGAATTAATGTTCTATGAAGTTTCAAATGCAATAAGATATAACAAGGTGCTGTCATTGGAAGAGAAGCTTGCACTGGTTGATGACATGTTCTCATTAGATTTTGATGTAGTCGCATCTAATAATGAAATCTTATCAGAGGCAATGAAATCCGCATTAGATACTGATACGCCGATTTATGATAACGTGTATTTAGCAGTAGGCAGATTGAGCAGATGTGATCTTATCACTGCAGATAAGGTATTTCAAGATAAAGTTAATACAAATGATGGTGTATTTGTTGGGGAGTTGGAATGAGGAGAGCATACATAAACTGCATGATAAAAGCAAACGAATTGGACGTAAAAGGGAAGCTTAGAAGAGAAGAAATTTATGACTATCTCTAAGGAATTAAATGTTATTAGAAAGGAGAAGAACTTTATTAAATGATCTCACCTTATTTATCTCTGATATATGGAGGAAACAACTGTAGATGGGGGTAGATACAAACGTTTTGGTGTCTTTCTTTGATGAGCAACATCCTGACCATCGAGAAGCAAAAAGACGGGATTCTATTCCTAACACAGCGACAAACCCCACCGGTTGTTCATGAAGTTTATCACACACGTGTGTACGCTCAGAGATGGGGTAGAAAAGAGGCAATAAAGAGATACGCTCACTGTCTATATTAATCTCGATACAACGCTTTTCTTGAACCAAACGAAACAAATCACAAAACTCGGGCTGTCCATTGCATTGGATTGAAATATCCTTTGGGCGGTAGAGACTGCTTGATACTGGCAAACTTTCTATTTAAATCCTCGTTTCCACTCCTGCATTCACTTCACCAGCAGTAACCGGACATCCATCACGTTCGTATTCGTCGGCCCGGTTTTGATAAGGTCCCCCAGCCGCTCGAAGAAGTGATACGAATCATTATTCCGGAGATAGTCCCGCGGGTGCATGCCCTGCTGCTCCGCACGGTGTACCGTGAACCCATCAGCAAGTGCACCGGCGGCATCAGTAGGGCCATCCGTGCCGTCAGTCCCGCAACTGAGTATCACGGTATCTTCCATTCCTGCGATCTCAATCGCACTTGCCAGAACAAATTCCTGATTCCGGCCACCAAGCCCCGTACCCGTTATGGTAACGGTCGTCTCGCCGCCCGAGATGATACACGCGGGTCTCGGGACCGGGTTCCCCGTTGCCCGTATCTCGTTTGCAATCGCGGTATGCACCTTTGCCACCTCTCGTGTCTCGCCCTCGATCGAGGATGAGAGTATCAGCGTCTTATAGCCATACTCTCGTGCTTTCTGTTCTGCGGCCTTCAGTGCCATGATGTTGCTGCCGATGAGCAGATGGAAGGTCTTATCAAAAATAGGATCACCGGGTTTGGGCGTTTCTTCAAGCTCGCCATTCAACCCTCCCCTGAGCAGATTCATAACGGATTCCGGAAGGTTCAACTGGTACTGCTCAACGATACGCATGCACTCTTCAAAGGTGGATTCATCAGGAACCGTGGGGCCGGATGCAATCACGTCTACACGGTCCCCCACCACATCGGATAGGATGAGCGAGATCAAGGTCGCGGGATACGCGATTCGTGCTAATTGCCCGCCTTTGACCTGGGATATATGCTTTCGCACCGCATTTATCTCATCGATGCTCGCACCGCTCTCGAGCAGCAGCTCGGTTACCCGTTGCTTCTCCTCCAGCCTGATCCCCTCTTTTGGGAGCGGCAGTAACGCCGAGCCTCCTCCGGATATAACAAAGATGACCAGGTCGGTCTCGCCCAGGCCCTGAAGCAAGGCGATAATCTCTTTTGTGCCCTTCACACCTGCTTCATCAGGAATAGGGTGCCCCGCTTCGTTAATCCTGATGGTGTGTAACTCCCTGGCATGCCCATACTTCACAGTGATCATCCCACCATCTATCCGTTTTCGTAGAATCTCTTCGAGCGCGTAGCTCATCGAGGCAGCCGCCTTACCGCATCCTACCACATAGATGTGCGCGTACGTGGCGAGATCATAGCGCCGATCCCCCACGCGCAGCACCTCACCCTCCAGACTGACGTGCTTCTTGACTGCACTTACCGGGTCAACAGCCGTAAGAGCAGCATTGAAGATCTCACGGGCATCCCTTCTCAGCGTTGAATCGCGCATTTTCTTAAAAAGTTTTAGTGTACAGCTTTACGACTTCATCTGCAACGCTATCCCAGTTATACAGCTCCTTAATCAGGCTATTGCCCTTTTCACCCATACTCCTTGATTGCTCAGGATTCGCGAGCGCATAATTGATGCACCACGCGATCGAATCAGGCGCTATATACGCTTTGATACCCGTAGAGAAGTTGGAGATCAGGTGGACCGCTTCGGTGCCAATGACCGGTTTACCCGCATCCCACGCCTCGAGCACCACGATACAAAATGGTTCGTTTCGGCTCGGCACGCAGACCAGATCACAGGCATTCATCCAATCCAGGGCGACCGCATCAGGTGCATAACCGAGAAACCAGCAGACGTTTCGCACCCCTAACTGGGCTGCTCGGTGCTCGCAGAACGGCCTCAACTCCTTCTCGCCAATAAATACGAACTTGACATCCCCCCTCTGTGCTAATACCCGGGGTATCGCCTCGACCAGCAAATCCGGCCCTTTTTGATAACTCATTCGCCCGATAAACAGGACGACGGGTGCTAAGGGATGGATGCCATAGCGCACTTTTATCACGCCGGGATCTACCGCTCTCTTTATTTTTCCCGCAACGATCCCGTTGGGAATTAAATGCAGTTTCTGATCGGGGAATTTATAGAGGAATTGTATCTCGTGCTTCAAGTTCTCTGAGGTGACGATCACCGCTGCGGATTCAATCCCTCCAAGCCATTCGCGATGCGAGATCTCATGAAATTCCCACCAGTTTCCAAATTTGTTCCCGTTCCGTCCCCATTCAGTGCTGTGATAGGTGAGCACCAGGGGCAAGCCCTGGGATTTCTTGATGCGAATCAAAGCAAGTACAGGATGCCAATCATGGCCATGTATCACGTCAAATCGTCCAAACAATTTCTGCACCGCATCAAATCGGTCCACCATCGCATCACACATGCGATCCATCTGATTCACGACGCCTCCAGACTGATCATGCCGGCATCGCTGGTAATGCACGCCGTTAATCTCGTCGTATTCGCTCTTATCGCCAATTCGCGTGAAGATGTGCACCTCATGTCCTTTAGCTACCAGAGTCTCCGCGAGCTCGGAGACATGTGGTGAGATTCCGCCCACCTTCACGGAATAGAGACTTTCCCATGAAAACATGCCGATTCTCAGCGATTCCATCGATTATTGAGCTCCCGAACGCACTCGCCCACCCCTTAGGCATTGAACGCGAAAAAAGGGAGGGAGATGTGCATACCATAACTTATAAATAGTACTACGTGATGCTTTAAAAAGGGAAACGAAATAGCCCGCATTTCGAGGGATATGATGCCGGACGAAGTAGTGGTGATCGAGGTATCAAATGAAGTATGCAATAAAGTAGGCGGGATATACGGCGTCCTCGCTTCAAAGGCGGACATGATGATGGCGAAATTCCCGAACTACCTGACTGTCGGACTGTACAACCATGCAACCTCGCCCCATGACATCGTGCCAAAGACACCTCCGGTCGAGCTCGATACCGTCTTCCGGACGCTTCGGAACGATACCATTCGGGCTTGTTATGGGAGCTGGAAGGGAGGAAGAGGCGCGCCCTGCATTCTGTTAGATACCCATGATTACATGAATCGGTTGGCCTCGGATGAAACGTATAACAAAACGATCTTAGGGACCTCCTCAGATCGTCGGGATGGCATTCCTCCGATCTATTACCTGATCAAACGAAGGAACTGGGAGCTCTTCAGGATTGATAGCTACACTGCGGATTATTTTTACAACGAAGCGATTACCTGGTCTGAAGCGGCAGGCTATCTGATCGAGTTGTTACTAAAGACCCCCCTCTACCGGGATAAAAAAGTGGTGGTCATCGCGCATGAATGGTTATCTGCGGGCGTCATATTCAGAAAGAAGGTATTTGACCTCCCGTATCGCACCCTGTTTGTGACTCACGCAACCTCGCACGGACGAGCGGATAGTGCAGCAGGCATTAATGTCGCGATGAAGGTTCGCGAGGGTTTGGCAAATGGGTTGCGGGAAACAACGGTAAGCGCTTACGAACGGGGGGTGCCGGCGACCCACTTCACGGAAATTGCCGCGGCTGAACTCTGCGATCTCTTCGCTGCGGTCTCACAATCAGTTGCCCATGAAGCGGCCTATTATCTCGGCAAAGCTCCTGATATCGTGCTCACCAATGGCATACGGATGCCCACGGGTGTGAACTTCCATGATATTCTGAAGATCTACTCCTTGCATAAAGAGCGAATACGGGAATTTATGCAGGCGGTTCTCTCGCCCTACTACCCGGTGGAGGAGAGCGAGAGTTTGATCCTGATGACCTCCGGGAGATACGAGTTGGTGAACAAAGGTTTTGACCTTTATATCAAAGCCTTAGCAAAGCTGAACGAGGAGTTGCGGGCCGTTAAAGATGCTAAGCCGATCTACGCCTTCATGCTCGTGCCCACGCGAACAAAAGGACTGAATGAAAATGTCATGATGGCGACCTCGCAGTATCGCAGGCTGAGAAGCTTGCTTGAGCCTGTCTCTGAGTATATCGGTGAGATACTGACGCAGGCAATCGCGCAGAACGACCGGTCAATTGAGGAGAGAAGCATAAAGGAGCTGCTCAGCAAGGATGCAACGATGGCCGAGATCCTCGAGGATGCCTTTGAGATCCCCGAAGCGCTCACGAGGAATAGCTTCCCGCCCATTGCGACCCATGATTATGATCATGAAAAAGACCCCTTGATGGATCTCTGCTGGCAATCAGGGCTGAGAAATCGGGAAGAGGATATCGTGAAGGTGATGATCATCCCCTCGTACCTCAGTGCGAACAGGCGGCCACTGTACTTGAGCTATATGGACTTTGTGAACGGGTGTGATGTGGGCATATTCCCCAGCCGGTACGAACCGTTTGGCTTGACACCGGTTGAAGCTGCGGCAAATGGGTGCATTGCCGTCACGAGCGATCTCTCGGGCCTGGGCGAGGAACTCAGAGCGATGGGTAAAGGTACTGAGCGAGATGGGATTTATGTCCTGCAGCTCAGGGATAAGAGTGATGATGAAATCACCGATGCACTGAAGAATTTCCTGATGCTCTTGATAGAACTGCCATACGAGGAACTGCTCGCCTTGAAACGACGGGCGTATCAGTTAGCCGGGAGTTTCTCGTGGCGCGAGAAGATCGAAAATTATGTCGCCGCGGTTGAAAAGCTGGTTTACCATTGAGATTTTGAGCGACGAGCGATCTGCTCCATAGAAGTATCGTGGGGTGCAGGGCGGTATCGTTCAATTCAAAAGGACACTCTGTTCACTATCTTGTATGCCTCGGATAAGAGTATGAACAACAACAAGAGCGAGATGAGCACGAAGAAGAGATATGATTGGGCAGACCAATAATCGCCAAAGGTCAAGAGCAATCCGAACTCATCCACAATGAGTCCAAATCCCGTGCCATAGAGCGCAGCGGAAACCCGGGTTATACTGCGTCCGGAGTGCGTGTGTCCAAGCCAGCCGCCGACAACAGTCAGCCCGATTCCATAAAAGAAGTGATGTATCCGGTACCCCTTCAGCCATAACTCGAATGTCGGAGTACTCGGGAGGTCTAAAAGTATCACGAATATTCGCGCGACAAAGAAGGAGATAATAAACGCGAGAAGGATGATAAACTGTATTTGAAGCTTCTGTGCATCGGGTTTGAAAGTATCGTTCCGCAGCAGGGAGAGGATCGATTTTAAGAGTGCGAGTAACAGGATGATGTAGCCGATGAATATGAGCGTGGACTCATAGCCCAGGCGCAAGAGTACCGCGGCTTCTATCGCTTTGCTACGGGTAAATTTATCCAGTATATCAAGAAAGACAACCGCATCGATCAATGCCCCGGCGATGAGCCCGAAACCGCTGAGTATGCCCACCTTTACGATCTTTGGTCCTGTAAGCAAGGCTAGAAAGTGCCGCAACTCGTGCATTCGGATCACCTCTTGAGTGGTGAGTTACTAGATACTACTATGAATGCGATGATTTAAGATTGTTATGAACGGCTCATCATACGGTGGAGGTCGTCGCTTCATGATCCCCCTCTCCTTTGGCTCGGTGATGAGTGGCATGACGATCACGCCGTCAGTCACCATATTAATCCAGAGGATCTGGGCTGCTGCAAGTGGCAATGGCAGTCCAAGGAGCAAGGCGAGGAGAAGGGTTGCGATTTCACCAAAATTTGTCGAAAGCAGAAAATAAATGGCTTTCTTGATATTGTCCTTGATCCCTCTTCCTTCCTCCACACCTGCAACGATACTTGCGAAATTGTCGTCCGTCAGTACCAGATGGGAGACGTCCTTTGCTGCATCGGTCCCTTTTATACCCATTGCAATACTGACATGTGAGTTCGCCAGCGCGGGCACATCATTAATGCCATCGCCGGTCATTGCCACGATCTGCTTATTCGCCTTCAAGGCGTTCACTATACGGAATTTCTGCTCCGGCAGTACGCGCGCAAAGACATTGGCATCCTTGATCCGGTCCTGCAACTCGTCATCTGATACCCGCTCGATATCCTGTATGGTGGCCGGGTTTCGCATGCCCACCTCTCGCGCGACGCCCATCGCTGTTGCGAGATGGTCACCGGTGATCATAATAGGTGTTATGCCCGCTTCGTAGCATTGCTGCATGGCGCCGGGCACCTCTTCTCTCGGCGGGTCCATCATAGCCACAATACCCGCCAGAATGAGCTCACCCCTGAGCGAGTCTATGCTGGGCAGAGTAATCGCTCCCCCAACTTCCTGGTAGGCAAGAGCGATCACCCGCAATGCATTTCGTCCATATTCATGGGCAATCCTCTCCACTATGCTTCTGTCCTCAGCGGTAATCGCTCTTATTCCCTCTGCCGCGCCGGCAACAGAGCCGCAGAGTGCAAGCACCTGCTCCAGCGCGCCCTTTACCAGCACAACGTTCTTATCCCCGGCCCGGTGGAGGGTGACCATGAGCTTTGTGGCGGAATCGAACGGTATCTCAAAGACTCGTGGCATGCGGTGAGTGAGTGAATCCAGATCAATACCCGCCTTGTAGGCGAGTACGACAAGTGCTCCCTCGGTCGGGTCGCCGAAGAGCCGCCAAATCTCGCCTTCTCGGTAGAGCTTTGCGTTATTGCAGAGCCCGCCTATTTTTACTGCTTGGATAAATGCCTCATCATCAGCTGGATTTATCTCCCGCCCGTCCTTTATGAACCTGCCCTCGGGAACGAACCCCACGCCGGTAATCTCATAATCGGTAAAGCCGATGAAGGCGCGGGTAACCGTCATCTCGTTCCGGGTGAGGGTACCGGTCTTATCAGTGCAAATCGCCGTGACTGACCCCAGAGTCTCTATGGCTGCAAGCCGTCTTATAAGCACGTTCCTCTTCGCCATCCGGTACATGCCGATCGAAAGAGCAACGGTCAAGGCGACCGGCAGACCTTCAGGTATCGCCGAGACCAGTTGGCTGAGCACCACTAAAAAGAGCTCGTAGCGTGGATACCCACGGAAGAGACCCACGATGAGCGTAAAAGCCATCACAAACACTACGGCTTTGATGATCCAGCGGCTGAAATGAGCCAGCCTCCGCATGATCGGGATATCTTCCGCAGCCTCCTGAACCGTTCTGGCAATTTCACCCATCTGGGTCTGCATCCCGGTAGCAACCACTACGGCCTCTCCGTGACCCGCCACTACCTGCGTGCCTGAAAACACCATGTTCGTCTGCTCAGTTACCTTCGCGTCGGGCGTTACCGGTGCAACGTGTTTCTCAGAAGCAACCGACTCGCCACGTGAGCATGGCTTCGTCCAGTTTCAGATTGACACACTCGATCACACGTGCATCCGCCGGTATCTTATCGCCCATCTCGAAGATAATCACATCGCCCGGAACAACTTCTCGTGACGGGATCTCTTCTATTATCCCCTTTCGCTTTACTTTCACCACGGATGCGGCGAGTTTTTTGAGCGACGAGATTGCACGCTCGGCTCTTCCCTCCTGGATCGAGCCAATGATCGCATTTGCCGTCAAAATTACCGCGATTATTACCGCATCGTCATATTCACGGAGTAAAAAAGCCACAAACGCGGCAACGATGAGCACATAGATTATCGGGCTCTTGAACTGTCGAAGAAATACCTGCAGATACGATTCTTTTCTCCTCTCTTCAAGTTCGTTGGAGCCATACCGGACCAGCCTCTCCTTTGCCTCTTTATCCCTCAGCCCATGGATAGTCGTATCAAGTTTCTTAAAGACAGTCTCTCCATCGTAGGAATGCCAGGGTTCTTTATCCATCTTCTTTAAAGCGCGCCATGCAATAAGCATAGATAAACCGTAAGTCATAAGAAAGGGGTATTAAGGCCGGTGTCATAGGAAAGAACATCGAAGGGTGAGCCCGGAAGGAAGATGCGAAACGTGGAGCGACAATGAGAGAAGAATGGTCATCAAGCACCGGTTTTATCCTCGCGAGTATAGGCTCCGCGGTGGGTATCGGCAATATCTGGCGTTTCCCGTACATCGTCGGCGAAAATGGGGGCGGAGCATTCCTGATCCCATACCTCATCGCAGTATTCCTCTTCGGCATGCCCCTGATAATGCTCGAGTTCGCTCTGGGACGGCATTTTCAGACCTCCGTGGTGCCGACGTTCAGTACCATCGGAAAGAGATTCAGGCTCGCCGGCTTCTTCATGGTCCTCGGCATGGGTATGATACTGAGCTATTACCTGGTCATTACCGGCTGGGTGCTTGCCTATACCCTCTTCTTTATCTCCGGCATCTCCGTGCCGTTCGCTGCGTTCACCGCTTCGTATTATCCGCTCCTCTTCTTCTTGATCTCAGGCGGAATAACCTTCTCCGTGGTCATGGCAGGCGTCAAGCAGGGAATTGAACGACTTGCAAAAGTGCTTATCCCGCTTTTGTTCGGCATGCTGCTGCTCCTGCTTGTGTATTCCATTTCGCTGCCAGGTGCTCTGCAGGGAATGAGGTTCTATCTCACTCCGGACTTCGAACGACTTGCTGACCCTCTGGTCTGGACCGCAGCATTTGGTCAGGCATTCTTCTCGCTGAGCGTGGGCTTCGGTATTCTGCTCACTTACGGCAGCTATATGCGGGAGGAGAGGATTGCACAGAGCGCAGCGATCATCACCATCTCTGATTTGCTCGTTGCCATCCTCGCGGGATTCATGATATCCCCCATGGTTTTCTCGTTCGGTCTTACCCCTGCATCAGGAGTCCAGCTTGCCTTTGTCGCCCTGCCGCCCATCTTCCTGGTGATACGATTTGGGATCTTCCTGGGCGCAGTCTTCTTTTTACTTCTTTTCTTTGCCGCACTGACCTCCGCGGTCTCCATGCTCGAAGTGCCGGTCGCAACCCTTATCGATCAGTATGGCTTCGAACGGAAAAAGGCAGCCGCACTCGCTTCATTCCTCATCATTCTTGTTGGGCTTCCCTCAGCATTGAGCTATACTGCCCTCAAATTACAACTCTTCGGTACGCCTCTGCTTGACCTGAAGGATTTCGCATTCGGTACTATAGGTCTCATTGTAGCTGGGCTGATCTTGAGCATCACTGCAGGCTGGTTTCTCGATCACCAGATCGTATTCCAGGAGATCGGGGGCAGCCGGCGGATGCAAAAACTGTTTATAGGAATTATAAAGTTTTTCATACCTGTTATACTCCTCATTAACCTTGTGGTTCGGCTGATTACTCTCAGTTAATCCTTCATACTCTCTATCCTCTCACCTATATCAGAACTAAAGGAGGGGTGTGAACGAGCATGATCTATTGGGCGTTGCTGCTCCATGCGTATCAACCACCGACACAACTCCCCGGGGTGGTCAGGAAAATAGTCAATGAATCCTATCGGCCGCTCATCACCCTGTATCGTGAGATGCCCGAAGCGAAGGTGACCTGGAATATCTGTGGTTCATTGACCGATATCTTATACGACTTCGGTTTCACCGATATTCTGGAGGGTCTGGAGGATCTGGCACGAAACGGGCAAATTGAATTCACCGGGTCCGCAAAGTACCATCCAATACTACCGCTCATTCCTGAGGGGGAGATAAAGCGGCAGATAGAACTCAATATCAAGACCAACAAGAACTTCTTTGGCGATGCGTTCAAACCTCTCGGCTTCTTCCTCCCTGAACTGGCCTATGGCAAGCGGGTTGTAAAGCCTATCGCGGAAACAGGCGCCCTCGACCTACGAGGTTCTCCGGCCGGGTGACATTCTCGTGGTCGAAGCGGACTCAGAGAGTATCCAGCAGTTTATTGCCCTTACGGGTCTTGAGTTGGCTGAAAGTGTCACGCTCAAGGAGGAGGGGGGGAAGCAGACAGCCGGGGAGATCGACACGCTCGAAGCAGTCGTCACCCCGGAGTCATTGCTGGTGGGAAGGACCGCGACCAGTCTAAGTCTGCGGAAGCGGTACGGGATAAATGTGCTTGCGGTTGCCCGACAAGGGCAGCGGCTGCGCGAGCGACTGGGCAAGATCCGGTTTATCGTTGGCGATATCCTGCTGGTGCAGGGGCGTGAGGAGACGCTGCAAGCCGCCCTGGCCGAGTTGGGCTGTCTGCCGCTGGCGGAGCGCGGACTGCGCATCGGCAAGCCACGAAAGATCCTGCTGGCACTCAGCATCTTCGGCGTTGCGCTCGCCCTGGTCGCGTTGAACCTGCTCCCTGCGGCAACCGCCCTGCTCGGTGGCGCAGTCGCGATGGTGATTACCGGGATTCTCTCGCCACGGGAGGCATATAAGAGCATCGATCTCTCAATCATCGTGCTGCTCGCTGCCATGATCCCCATCGGTATGGCGCTTGAAACGACCGGAGGAGCCCAACTGATCGCCGACTGGTTATTGAACGTTGCGCACTCAGCACCTCCGTCAGGAACACTCGCCCTTCTCCTGGTCGCGACGATGCTCCTCTCGAACGTGGTGAACAATGCCGCGGCCGCGATCCTCGTGGCTCCTATCGCAATCAACCTTGCGCGTGGCATGGGGGCTTCCGCCGACCCTTTCCTGATGGCAGTGGCGATCGGCGCTTCCTGCGCATTCCTCACCCCGATTGGGCATCAATCGAATACCCTGGTCTTGGCGCCGGGCGGGTACAAGTTCGGCGACTACTGGCGCATGGGTCTTCCGCTGTCAGTGTTGGTCGTAGCCACGGCTGTCACGCTGATCATGTGGGTCTGGCCCTTTTAGCATGTGGAGTGTGACTCGCAAGCCCGGAATTGATACCCTTACTGTTCAATGACTGGGCTGTGGTCTTTCCATGAGCGTCATGAGCGCCACCGATTGCTCAACAGGACTCACAATTTCATCGGTATCCGAAACATTTATATCACTAAAGTGGTTAGAACTTTTTAGCAGCACAGAGAGCGTGGAAAATTGCTTAAACCCGTAGTCTTAGAGAAGATAGAGCAAATAAAGCCGGTGGACATCGTCGTCGGGATATCCGCGAGGAATGTGGACACGACCATCGTGCATGTGATGAATGTGGCAGCCACAGGTCTCCTCGAGTTCCTGCCGGACTATAAGGGACTTGTAGTGGTATCCAACGGCTTTTCGACCGATAGGACCACGGAACTCGCGGAACTCTTCGAACTCCCGAGAAAGGTCGCCAAGATAGTCACTGAAGAGGTCGGCGAGCTGGGAAAGGGAAGTGCTATCCGAACGATTTTGGAGATAGCCAAGCATGCGGAAGCCGCCACGGTGATCCTCCTTGATGGAGACCTGTTGAGTGTACGTCCACAGTGGATCGAACACCTGGGGCAGCCGCCGATCTACGGTACTGCTGATCTTATCGTGCCTTACTACGTCCGATACAAGTATGACGGTATTATCACCAATAACCTCGCGTATCCGTTGACGAGGGCACTGTACGGCGTCCATCTCAGGCAGCCAATTGGTGGTGATTATGGCCTCTCAGCCGAGTTCTCAACCCGGCTTTTGGATCATCCCCTGTTCCCCTATCACTTTGGCATCGATATCTTTATGACGACGGTTGCTGCTGCTGAGGATGCTGGTATTCAGGAGGTTCTCCTCGGGTTGAAATTGCACGAGTCCACCACGAAGTACATCGATCCGGGAACGCACTTAACGCCCATGTTCAGAGAGGTTGTCGGCACGATGCTGGACTTAATGATGCACTATGAGGAGGTCTGGAAGAATGAAACGGTCTATCGGAAGATAAGTCGGGTGAAAGCCCGGTATCATGGCCAAAAACCGACCCCGATCACTGTTGATATTGGAAAAGTGGACAAGATGTTTAAAGAGGGCTACAGGGATTTTAAGCAGATTATCTCAGCGAGTATAGCAGAAGATCTGTTTAAAGAGCTTGAAACAGCAGCCCAAAAAGAGCCGGCGGAGATCCCGCCGGAGTTGTGGGCAAAGATCGTCTACCATATGGCTGCCGCGTATAAGAGAAACGGGGAGAAAAGAACACTTATACTTGACGCTTTACGGATACTCTGGTTAGGGCGATTCACGAGCTACGTGAATGATACCCGGGACATGGGAACCGAAGAAGCGGAGCGGGAAATCGAGCGACAGGCTCGGATCTTCGAGCAGGAGCGTGATTATTTACTCGCCATATACTAACATATCTATTAATTCCAAAAACCAAGGTACTACCGTGGGACTGGGATCCCTCCTCCCGCATCATCATAAAGATAACCGAGCAATGGGACCGATAGCGTTCTTCATTTATGCGTTTACCTCGATCTTCATCATTGTAAATCCCATCAGTGGGTTAATCAACTTCATTTCACTGACCGCGGGCATGAGTTCGGCAGAGCGAAGAGAGATCGCAAAACGCTCAGTTATCGTCGCCTGCGGGTTAGCAATTACGTTTGCGATATCCGGTGAGCTGATCCTGAGATTTTTTGGCATCACGGTCGATTCCTTACGAGTTGCAGGCGGGGTACTTCTCTTCATCGTTGCCCTGGATATGCTGCATGCGCGCATCCCCCGCGAAAGCATGACCGCAGAAGAGCTGAAAGATGCCGCGAAACGAGCTGATATCTCAGTATTTCCCATTGCCATGCCCTTATTAACCGGTCCCGGTGCTATTACCACGGTGATTGTGGTCATACGAACCGGTCAAACACTGGAATTAAAACTGATGACGATATTAGCCATTTTATTAACCTTTGCGCTCTCGTATCTCATCTTTCGATTTGCGGATGAAATCAACAGGATTTTAGGTGTAACGGGCTCGTTAGTGATAACCCGTGTCATGGGGTTATTACTGGGCGCGATCGCCGTGAATTTCATCGCAACGGGTATATGGAATATTTACCAGGGTATGCTTTAGGCGCTCTTTCTGGCTTCTGATGGTCACCGATCAAAACGGATTCATCGTTTTGAATGGCCTCCAAATCCGCGTTTGGTCAGGGGTCCGTGAGGGATATAAGAACTCTACTTATCATCTTCGAAAGATTTATAAAACCCTACTATACCATCCTCTTATCAAACAGCTATGGGTACGAAGGAAGAGCCATCGAAAGATAAGCCCCCTTCGCGGCGACGGGGGGCAATGGGAACCAAGCCTCTGGGTCCCGTTTCTAATTTAGAGGAGCATGTGCGCCCGGATTGGTGGCGAAGGATCTTCAATTCCATCTATTTGAAAACCGATGCAGATGTGGTGGATAACCAAAACAATACCCACAAAGAGGTTGATCTCTTCTCATCCATACTTCACCTATCGCCTGAGGACAGGATCCTCGACCTCTGCTGCGGGCAAGGGCGACATTGCTTGGAACTGGCGAGGAGAGGGTTCAAGAACGTAGAGGGATTAGACCGCTCACACTACCTGATTCAAAGAGCGAAGGCGCATGCGAAGAAGGAAGGGTTGTCACTGAGGTTTAGGGAAGGGGATGCCCGAAGACTACCGTATTCCGCGGATACCTTCGATGCGGTTATGGTTCTTGGCAATAGTTTCGGGTATTTCGAGACGGTTCAGGATGATCTAAGGGTCCTCAAGGAGATCTTCAGAGTTCTGAAGCCCTGGGGACGGTTTTTGATTGATGTTACGGACGGAACATATCTGAAGGAGCACTTCCAGCCGCGTTCCTGGGAATGGATAGACCAGAACCTGTTTGTCTGCCGTGAGCGTTCGCTCGCACTGGATGGGCAGCGTTTAATATCGCGTGAGGTGGTCACCCATGTTGAAAAGGGCGTGGTGGTAGACCAATTCTATGCCGAGCGGCTTTACACGCATGAAAGCTTACACGAGCTTCTGAAGGCGGCTGGCTGAGGCAGCGGGCTTCAGCGACATCATCTCGCATGGCGAACTCATCTCCGATTCAGACCGGAATCAGGATCTGGGCATGATGGAGAAACGCATTGTGGTTACCGCGGTGGTCAGAAAGGAGTGGGCATCGCTCAAGAAGAGACCGGGGAGTTTGGTGAAGAATGTCGTCGTAATCCTCGGTGACCCCCACAAGCCCGACTGTATCAAGCCCAGTTGTGTCTTTGATGATGACGATCTGTATACTATTGACCGATTGAAAGAAGCGTTGCGGGATTTGAAGGGCTTTTGCTTTACCTATTTCAGCAATCACGATACGCTCATTCAGGATTTAGTAAAGAAAGAACCGAAGATCGACTTTGTCTTCAACCTCTGTGATGAGGGGTTTTTAAACGTACCGAAGAAAGAGTTACACATTCCCGCGCTGCTCGAAATGCTGGGAATCTCTTATACCGGCTCAGGTCCGCAGTGTCTCGCCTTCTGCCTCGATAAGTCACTGGTGCGAGGGATCGCCAAGGAGATGGGTATTCCGGTGCCTGAGGCGGTCTTCATCAAGCCTGAAGACAGCACCTTCGAGTTGTATTTCGACTTCCCAGTCATCGCAAAGCCAAACCTCGGTGATTCCAGTTTCGGAATAACCCAGAAATGTGTGAGCCACAGCCCGGAGGAACTTACAAATGCTATTTCAGAGATACGGGAGCGCTTCGGGTATGATAAACCAATACTCGTCGAGGAGCTCCTAACCGGTAAGGACTTGAGCGTGGGCATCATCGGCAATCCACCTGAATCGTATACCGTGTTGCCCATCATTGAGGAGGATTATTCAGCGCTCCCCGAAGGATTGCCTCGGATATGTGGCTACGAAGCGAAATGGCTCCCTGATTCGCCCTACTGGAATCTCCGCTCGATCCCTGCGAAACTTCCCGAAGAAGTGGAGAGGAACATTGTGGAATGGTGTTTGAAACTCTTTGGACGACTTGAATGCCGTGATTACGCCCGATTCGACTGGCGATTGGATGCCCTTGGCAACCCGAAACTCTTAGAAGTCAATCCCAACCCTGGCTGGTGCTGGGATGGGCATCTCGCCAAGATGGCGGCGATCGCAGGGCTATCATATCCCCAAATGCTGGAGTCGATTCTGAAGACCGCAGAAGCTCGCATCTATACCCATAAAGATGAACGGGCGAGCCATGGTACCAATGGCAATGGGACACCTGAAGTGAAATAGAACGATTTCATCCACCATCATCACCCTATTTCAGAAAAGGGAGAAGGTGGGGCGATACCTATTTAAATAGGAAGATGCTGTATATACAGATCAAATTCAGGAGGTGGAACGAATGGCAGAAGAACTATCAGGCAACACAAAAAAGGTATATGATGCGATGGTAGCGATTGGTGCACGAGGCGAAGAGAAGGCAAAGAACATGGAAGATGTGGTGAGGGAAGCGAAGATCCCGAAGGGAACGGTCGCGAACAGCATCAACGAGTTGATAAAGAAGAAACTGGTAAAGAGGAAATCGGGAGAAAAAACCGCACGATATTATATCGTTAGATGAACCCGGGGAGGGTTACCATGGAGAAGAAGTTATATCATCTCCCCGGGTATTATGATCTCGCATTCTCTTACGATGCCTCCGGGGAGATAAATTTCTTTTCAGAGTGTTTCAAGAGATATACTGACTTTGAAATGAGACGAATTTTAAAGCCTGCCTGTGGCAGTGGACGGCTCTTAATACCATTGGCGCAGTTCGGATATTACGTCGTTGGCTATGATATAAGTGAGGAGATGGTTGCTTACACGAGGGATAAGATAGCAGTAGCGGGTTTATCACATCGTGCTGAAGTGGTTCTTGGAGATATGAGGACCGCGAGATTCAAAGATACCTTTGATGCAGCCATCAATCTCATAAATACCATCGGGTATCTCATCTCAGACGAGGACATCCTGAACCACTTCAGGGCGATCTCTTATTCGCTCCGAACGGGAGGGATCTATATTGTGGAGCTCTCCTGTGCCAATGAGAAGCTAAGCAACGAGGAAAGACCCGATGATACCTGGATTGCTGAGCGAGATGGCATCAAAATACAAACGACTTGGCATACTGAGCGGTATGACCTGGCGAATAAGCGGAAGTACAATCTGTGCAAGATGAAGATAGAGGATGAAAAAGAGAACCGGAGGTTTATGTTCATCGAACCCCATATCATGAGGCTCTGGTTCTTTGAAGACTTTAAACTCTTGAGCAGGGCGGGTGGATTCACGCTCAGGGCGATCTACAATCAGAACTTTGAACCCGTCCCGCTCAATTCACACATCTGCGGCGATCTGGGCAATCTCTACTTCATTCTGAAGAAGGAAGCAGAAGCATAGTCAGTACTTCCGAAACTATGGAGTTCCGAATACCAGATCCACCCCTCACTGTGGTGACGAACCTGAGATTGAAACCAGGAGAAACACTCCGGTAGCTATCTGAGCTGGCAGTTGAGGAGTATCAAAAC
>RXIE01000011.1 GCA_004212135.1 Candidatus Methanophagales archaeon ANME-1-THS
TAAAACACACTATAAGAAGAATGGACACATGTAGGTATTATATAGAACCAACATGTGTTCATGTCACATCTACCATCAGCATACCTCAGCATATATGGTATTGGCTACAAAATAATATTAACATATTTTAATCATTTGTAAGAAGACGGAAGATAGATATATATATTAATAGTATCACTATTGTGTTCATATGACGGTAGAGAAGATAAAAGGGAAGATGAACGGGAAAGCTCTCGACGGGATATTGGAATGGCTTCGGGATTCCCAGTGGCACTATCTTGATGAAATAAAAGGAGATATTCCCTTACCGAGAAATACAATCGATGGTGTAATTCGGCTGTTGAATGAAATATCATTCATTGAGTTTGATGAAGAGAACTACAAAGCGAGAATAAAACCCTTGGGATTGGAATTTTTAGAACTTCCTTGCGATCCCCAAAATGCTAGATGCTGAGCATCTCGTTCACTACTGTTAATCGCTCCAACAATTTGTTCCCCGCTTCGGTAAGATAATAGCAATTCTCATCTTCCGCACACGCTATGAAACCCCGCTCTAAAAGAAAGGTGAAATATCGTTGAAATTTACGCCAATCCAAACACGCCCTCTGCATGATATGTGTCTTTTTCATACGTTCATCAGCAATAACTGCTAAGATATCCCGCATGATTTCCCACCCGGTTCGGTGTTTCATTCTAATTCTCAAATCTACGTTTGGTCGTGTGCTCTACGCTCTTGGTGTTCCAAGAGGAGATGATATCCTCTATCACGAATACCTAAGAAAATCGTGCCCTATCTTTAGTACTGTTTATGCGCTATCCGTGGGTAACTTGGAGTCATGCACGTGTAATCCGTAACCCAAAGCTGCAAGAGACCTTCATAGGTGTCGGCGGGTGTCCCGAAGGGAGGCGTAACTGAGAAGTCCATCTTCTCGATATCGTTCGGGATCAAGCAACCCGGGACCATGACATCAGTGCATGCTTGGAAGTCTACCACCGCATTGTTGTCCAACCGGGCATCGAAGTCGATGATCTTGTCGCCCTTATACACGCCAACCATCTCTGAGGCATGCAGCCATATCTGGATGGGATCGTTGCCAAGGCTCTTTACGGTTGGGTTTGCGGGTGTGGTCATATCCTTGTCACCTGATACTATCTGTGTAACGCCCGGGACGATATTCCCGTAGTCTAGCTTTGTGAAGTCCAGTTCGATGGCTATAATGCTCGTATACTCGAGGTAATTCTTCAGTTCGCCCTGTGCACCTGAAGTGTCTGAAGCCCACGCGGTAACCTCATACATGCCGGGCGCATAGCAGCAGGTAAACTCTTCCTGAGCCGAAAAGAACCTCGCTTCGTACTGCCTTAATTCTTCAATGAGCTCATCCGCCTCAGCACTGGTAAGCAGACCTGCGCTGACAGCGCGAGCTATCGCGTCCCTTATCGTAGCCTCGTCCGTATCCCACTTCCATTCCACTGCGGTACCAAAGGACATTTTCAGATTCTGCACCTCGCCATATGCCCAGCGTGGATCCACAGGATCTGGCATCCAGCATGGCTTTGGATCCGGGACCAGTGGGTGCGCGATCCGGAAGCCAGCGTTGGCTATGTCAAGCGCACCGTTGGGATCAGTTGCGACCATATAGAACTCAACGGGCTTATTGGTGTTTGGTACAGGCGTTACCTGCGTACCCGGTATTATATGGTTTGTATCCGCATCATCGGGAAGTTCCCATTTGAATTTAATTATCGGTGCATTTGTTGGTGCAGGCGGAGTTACCCCACCGCCGCCACCGCCGCCACCACCGCCGCCACCGCCGCCACCGGGTGGCGGCGTGGGAGTGGAACCAACTACAGCGACCATAGGTATCTCATATGATCCGTTCTCTTCCTCGAGGGTATTCGCTGAACTACACAGCGCCAAAACTGCTGAAAGGGCTAATATCGCGGTGACTACAGTCGTTAATACTCTTTTACCACCTTTTTTGCTCATTTTTTTTCACTTCCTGTTTTACCTTCGCTTACTGACAATACTTTTAGTGGTGTTGATTAGTTATTGGTCGCGACTTAAAAGACTATAAGCAGAAGTGACACATGCATGATATATATGAAATTGACAGGTGTCAGAGGCACATCTTCTCTAAGGAGCTGCCTAACCATCCAATAAAGCCAAGAAGAAGGAATCAAATAGAGCCTTTAAATCCGAAAAGAAGTAAAAATTTTGGTGTGAATCAAGTTCTGAACAACCTCAGACAATACGAACTTCTCTTTATAGCATTTGTTAGATCGTGGCTCATTTTCAAAGGCAGTTAAAAGGATAATCAGTGCGCATGTGTTAAGGGCATATTTAAGGAACATGGGGATTTTAAATAGTCTTAGGACACTGCAAGTTATATAAGCCAAGAATAAAAACGAAAGGAATAAGAAAACAACCTGCTCATGAAACCTGAACATGGCGGCGTGAGTGCCCTTGATCTGATATTAGAAAGGCTTTGCGACTCGTGTTGGCACACCTTGGATGAGATAACGGTAGGTCTCTATATATCTGAGCATAAAATAGGTAACATAATTCGATTTTTGGAAAAGGAAGCACTAATTGAATTCGATATGGAGAAGAACCAGGTGAGGATAAAATCCTTAGGACTGAAATTTTTAGAACTTCCTGCGGTATAAATCTTTAGAATTATTAGAGCCCGAGATCTTTTGGCGAATACTAGAATTTGCGAGCATGTCCTCCAATTCCATGAGTCGTTTTCTTAAATCCCTCCCAGTTTCAGTGAGAAAATAATGATCCCCCTCATCTGCACACGCTATAAAGCCATGCTCCAAAAGAAAGTTAAAATGTTTTTGAAAATTCCGCCAATCCAAATATGCCCGCTGCATAATTCGGGTCTTTTTCAATTTACCTTCCTCTTTCTTGCCTTCCTCAGCTATCACCTGGAGTATGTCGAAGATGATCTCCCATCTACTTCTTTGAGTTGCACTTCGTTTCATGAATCCCTGCGTTGCTTATTCCAAGCAACATTTATAATAATTGACATCAAGTATTAAAGATATAGGTATTTAGAGTAAGGAACTTAGGTAAGAACCCGAGGTCTTTTGACGAATCGTAAGTCTTCTTCTAACTGCAAAAGTGACCTTGGTGAGAATAAGAGAGAGAGAGATCTGTGGAGATTTTAAAAATAAACACCGGGGATGTTCAAATTCAAATCCCTATCAAAGAGTTCTTCTTCTCCTGTGGAGCATATACCAGCTAACAGATGCGACTGCGAGTCCCGCACCGAGAGCTCCAAAGTCCGGAATCCCCATGACCGGCTTTGATGTCGGCTTTGATGTCGGTTCTGCGACGGACTTTGCTTCAAAAGAGAGTTCTTCTGTACCAGTCATCTTGCCGTCGTATACCACGTATCCCTTTAACGTGTAGCTGCCACTTCTTTCTATCTTTAGATACGCATTTAGGGATACCGTTTCTCCTACCGGTACGAGTAATTCCTCGCTACTTATCGTGCCCATTAGGACATCATCCGTATACAACTCCCCGATGAACTTCGCCTTTGATTCTATCTCTCCGGTGTTTGTAAAATTTGCAAGAATTTTGAGCGTTGTACCAACCGAGGGAGTACCCATATATGAAATCCCCACAAGATTACCGAGTCTGCTGAATGTTCCAACCGGGAGTATCTTAAATGGCAGTTCCTGTGTCGCTAATACCTTACCACCTAATGAAACAGTTACCTTTGCTGAATAGTCTCCAGGTTCAAATCCAGCAGTATTTCTCTCAAGTGCGATAGTTTCCCTCGTTTCAACCTTAATGCTGGTCTCACTGTATGTAAATTCGTCGACTACCGTTTCATCCTTAGTTATTGTAACACCGATGTCTGGCCGTGCAACAACGTTACCAGTGTTCTGAAATTCTACTTTTATCCGTAAAGGATAGTTTATTTCAGTGTCCCTCGTGGTAATGCTTATGACCTTTCCCGTGAGAATCTGAGTTCCGGTAACCATTATGGTGACATCGACGGGTACCCCAAGTGTTATCGTCTGCCCTGACCTGTTCCCACCGGGCTCGGGCGCCGTTTGCACTAATATTTGTGCTTCATGCTTTCCATTTGCGGCATCTTCAGGGATGTTGAATTTAACCAGAATCTGGCTACTCCCATTGCTCGGTACCATGACCTCTTCTATAGGTTTTGAGGGATCATTCCTATCATAGAACGTAATCCAATTACCAGCTTCGCCCGTGGTGTTTAAGACGTACCCCCTTGCTTCAGCACCAACATTGTAAAGAATAAGCGCTCTTTCAAATTCCCCTCCCCTCAGTCCATCTTTTATCTCCATAGTGGTTGGGGCTACTGCTATCCCTAAGGCGAGGACAGTACTTGAAAGCAGACTCAGAACAAATAACGTGACTATCACAATACTTGGAACCCTAACGCTCGCTCTTCGCGAAATTTTCTTCTCGCTTAATGTTACCATGACTTTTCATCACAATTGAGTATAAAAAATAAAAAATAAAAAATTTTGTATTTTTTCTTCTTCAGCACTACTCCCTCAAGCTAACACACATAGTGCGTAATCCAGAGGTACATCGTGCCTTCATAGGTGTCAGCTGGTGTTCCGAATGGTGGCCTCACCGAGAAGTCCATCTTCTCGATATAGTTCGGGATCAAGCAACCGGGAACCATCGTATCAATTCCTGCCCTAAACACAGCAACTGTATTATGGTCAAGCCTGGCGTCGAAGTCGGTGATCTTGTCGCTCTTGTACACGCCAACCATCTCTGTGGCTCGCACCCATATCTGGATAGGATCGTTGCCAAGGCTCTTTACGGTCGGTGCTGAGGGCGTGCTCATATCCTTATCACCGGATACGATCTGTGGAATGCCCGGGACGATATTCCCGAAC